>NZ_JBIYDB010000013.1:0-114405 GCF_044908325.1 Arthrobacter sp. GAS37 | reverse complement strand
AGGGTCAGGGTCCCGGCCAACGGTCCCTCCGCGGAGCCTTCCGCGGCGGCTGCCAGGCGGCCTTCGGCCCGGAGTTTGTTCCCGACCGCGGCGAAGGTCTCGTAGGTGCCCTGCAGGATGCCCTGGGTGCCGATGTAGATCCAGGACCCGGCGGTCATCTGCCCGTACATCATCAGGCCCTCGGCCTCGAGGCGGCGGAACTCGGGCCACGTCGCCCAGTCACCCACCAGGTTCGAGTTCGCCAGCAACACCCGCGGCGCCCATTCGTTCGTGCGGAACACCCCGACGGGCTTGCCCGACTGGACCAGCAGGGTTTCGTCCTTCTCCAGGGTCTCCAGGGTCCGGGTGATCGCGTCGAACGCGGCCCAGGACCGGGCGGCCCGGCCCGTGCCGCCGTACACGACCAGGTCATCCGGGCGCTCGGCGACCTCCGGGTCCAGGTTGTTCATCAACATGCGCAACGGCGCTTCGGTCTGCCAGCTCTTGGCGGTCAGCTCGGTGCCGCGGGCGGCCCGGACAGGACGGGCTCCGGTAGTGAAATCGGCGGGTGCCATTCTTCGTACTCCTTAGTCTTTTGGACTAGTTGCTTCTTGCTCGAACTAGACCAGGTTCTTGGACTTGAGCCAGTCCTGGGCGATTTGTCCCATGTCCTCGAACTTGGCGGTCCTGCCGTTCATCTGGATCAGATCATCGGTGGTCAACGCGGCGGACACCTTGTCCAGCACGCTCTTGACGGTGTCGCTGGCCTTCTTCTGGTTGATGACGGGAAAGACATTCTGGGCGGTGAACAGATTCTTGTTGTCCTCGAGGGGGACCAGATGGTTCTCGGCAATAGCCGGGTCCGTGTTGAAGAGGTCAGCTGCCTGTACCTGGCCGGAAAGGAGAGCGTTCAGCGTGAGCGGACCGCCGGCGTCGAGCGCTGAGAATTCCTTGAAGTCAAGGTTGTAAACGGACTTCAGTCCGGCAACACCGTTGACGCGGGTCTTCCACTCCGGGGGGCCGCCGAGGACGAGATCCTTGGCAACCGGCTGGAGGTCGCTGATGGACTTCAGGTTGTACTTGTCGGCGATTTCCTTCTTTACGGTCAGGACGTCGTTGTCCTGTGCCTTGGAAGCCGTCAGCTGGGTTAGCCCTGACGGGATTTTGGTGCTCAGTTCCTTTGTCACGTCGTCCGGTGACGAGGCCTTCGTGGCGGGGTCCAGGTATTGGAGGAGTGATCCGCTGTATTCGGGCATGAGGTCGATGGAACCGTCCTTCAGCGCGGGGATGGTGACTTCGCGGCTGCCGATGCTGGGCTTTTCGGTGACCTTGACGCCCTTGGCCTTGAGGGCCTCGGCGTAGATCTTGGCAATGAGTTGGCTTTCCGGGAAGTCCGCGGAGCCGACGACGATGCTGTCCGTGGATACTGCGGCCTGGGAGTTGTTGTTGGAGGAACTCATGGGATCCCCGCCGCCACAAGCGCTCAGGGCGATGGCGGTGGCTGCCGCCAGGGCGAAACCGCTCAGGTACTTTTTCATGTCAATTCTCTCTGGGGAGGGCCGTCGCAGGGCATGCGGTGGCCAAATGGGGGTTGGTTTTGCGGGTGCCGGGCAGGACGCCCGGCACCGGATGAAACGGGAGAGTCGCTTAGACCGTGACAGGGGTGTTCACGGTGTCAGCCGCAGCGGCCGGGGCGGCCGCCTTGACTGTGCGCCGGGTCAGTCCGGGTGAGACGACCCTGCGGGTGATGAAGGCGAGCAATTGGTCGAAGAACAGGGCCAACAGCGCAACCAGCACGGCCCCGGCAACCATCTGGCTGTAGTCGTTCTGGGCCTTGCCGTCGATCAGCAGCCGTCCAAGGCCGCCGAGCGAAATGTACGCGGCGATGGTCGCCGTCGAGATGATCTGCAGCAGTGCGCTGCGGACGCCGGACAGCATGAGGGGGAGCGAGCAAGGGAGCTGGATGTCCGTGAGGATCTTCATGGTGCGGAAGCCCATGCCCTTGGCGGCATCGACGGCGGCAGCATCCACCGCGCGGACGCCGGCATAAGTGTTGGTCAGGATGGGCGGGACCGCGAGGAGCACCAGGACAATGAGGCTCGGCAGGATATAGCCCATCTTGGACGGGAAAGCCGGCGAGATCAGCATCACCAGGAGGATCAGCAGGCCAACGCTGGGGAGGGCGCGGAGGGCGTTGGCCAGGCCTGCGATCATGAAGACACCCTTGCCTGTGACTCCGATGTAGATGCCGAGCGGAACTGCGATGATGGCCGCGACGACGAGGGCGATGAGGGAATAGAGGAGGTGCTCCCCGATCAAGGTGGGGATGCCGTCGGCGCCGCTCCAGTGCGCGGGATTGAACAAATAGTTGATCATGATGCCACCACCTTGGGGGTCCACGGTGTCAGCCACCGGTTGAGGAGGATGATCAGTCCGTCAAGGATCATTGCCAGGACCACGCAGAGGATGATGCCGGCGATGATCGGGGTGAAGAACCGCAACTGGAAGCCTTGGGTGAAGAGCGAGCCGAGCTGCGGGATACCTAGCAACGCTGCCACGGAAACGAGGCTCACGTTGGAGACCGCCGCGACGCGGAGCCCTGCGCTGATGACCGGGACGCCTACAGGAAGCTCCACTTTCACCAGGCTCTGGTACCCCCGGTAGCCCATGGCCTTGGCGGCTTGGACTGTGTCTTCCGGTACGGAATCGAGGGCATCAGCCACGACGCGTACCAGCAGCGCCACGGTGTAGATGGTCAGTGCTGCCACGATGTTGAGCGGGTCCAGGATCTTGGTGCCAAGGACCAGCGGCAACAAGACGAACAGGGCGAGGGAAGGGACCGTGTACAGCAGGCCCGCCACGCCCACCAGAAGGGGATAGATCCGGCGGCTGCGGTGCGCCCACCAACCAAGGGGGAGTGCGATCAGCAGGCCCAGGATGAGGGGAGTGACGGCGAGCAGCACATGCCAGCCGAGGAGGAAGACGATGTTGTCGGACTGGCGGCCCAGCCATTCAAAGTTCATCGCGCCGTCTCCAAGTGTGGTTCCGCCTCGATCGCCTTGACGACGTCGGTGGCCGTCACTGTGCCGATGAGCTCGCCGTGTTCATTGACGACGACGCCGCGCCGGCTGGGGGAGGAAAGCGCTGCGTCGAGCAACTGGCGCATGGTCCCGGACGATGATGCGGAGGTGCCGCTGAGGTTAAGGTGCTCCCTGTTGAGTTCGCCCTTGATGAGGTCGGCTTGTGCCCAGCCGAGCGGTTTCCGGCCGCCGTCGACCACCAGCACCCAGGCTCCTGTGGCCTTGCTCTGTGCCTCGGCGGCGGAGGCGCCAAGGGCGACCACAGCTTCTTCGGCAACAGCTACCGTGCCGGCCGCGTTGGTGAAACCGAGGGAGCGGTAGCCACGGTCACGTCCGACGAAGTCGGCCACGAATTCGTCCGCCGGGGAAGTCAGGAGCTCCGACGGCGTCGCCATCTGGGCGAGCTTTCCGCAGACGCGCATAACGGCAACCTGGTCGCCGAGCTTGAGAGCCTCGTCGATGTCGTGGGTGACCATGATGATCGTCTTGCCGATCTCGCGCTGAAGCCGGAGGAATTCCTCCTGGAGCTGCGCGCGGACTACCGGGTCAACGGCGCTGAAGGGTTCGTCCATGAGCATGAAGGCCGGATCCGAAGCCAGGGCCCGGGCCACGCCCACGCGTTGTTGCTGTCCGCCCGACAACTGCCACGGGTAGCGCTTGGCGAAGCTCGCGGGGAGTCCGACGCGCTCCATGAGTTCGAGGGCTTTCATGCGGGCCTTCTGCCTGCTCTCGCCGAGAAGTACAGGCATTGTTGCCACGTTGTCGACGATGGTGCGGTGTGGGAAGAGGCCTGCATGCTGGATGACGTAGCCGATCCGGCGGCGCAGCAGCGCTGCGTCCATGCCCGACGCCGGCTGGTCATCAAGGTAGATGGTTCCGCTGGTGGGTTCGATGAGGCGGTTGATCATCCTCAGCGAAGTGGTCTTGCCACACCCGGACGGGCCAACCAGGATGGTCAACTTGCCGGTGGGCGCTTCGAGGTTCAGGCCGTCGACGGCGACCGTCCCGTCCGGGTACGCCTTGGTGACATTTTCGAACTTGATCATTTCTTTTCCATGCTTTCCTGGGGCACTTCATGGTTTCCGGAGGGTTCCACGAGGATGTTGTTCGCCACCCTCGCCAGTTCCTCGCCAAATGTCTGGGCCTTCGCCTCGTCCAAGCGGTAGCTCGGCACGACAATGCTGAGGGCTGCCACGGTGCGGCCGCCGATCACAATGGGTGCGGCGACGGCCGTGATGTCGTCTTCTACGCCGCTCCGCACGATGGCGAAGCCGCGGCCGTTCTGCCCGCCGGTAAGGACCTTCCCAGCGGCGGATCCTTCCAGCGGAATGCTCCTGCCGACCCAGCTGGTGTGCCGGACAGAGCGGGTTCCTTCGACTATGGCGATGTAGATTCCGGTTTCCCCAGGACCAGGAATGCTCAAATAGCAGGACTCGCCTGTTTCGGCCACCAGCCTCTTCATATGCGGCGCGCACAGAGATACGAGGGATTCCTGTCCCAGCGCGAGTGCTCCCAACTGGATCACGCTGGCACCGGGACGGAAGTTTCCGCTCGGGTCCCGCTTCACGAAGCCGCTGCCCTCCAGCGTGCGGAGAAGGCGGAGTGCGGTGCTGGCCGACAAGTCAACAACGCGTGCGGCGTCACTCAAGCTGATGGCGCCATCGGTACAGACCGCGCTCAGGAGGGCCAACGCCCTTTCGACCGTCCGGGTGGAAGAGTCTGCTGCCACTGACTGACCTGCTTTCAAGTGGTCTGGATCACCATGTCTTGCCACTAAGTAAAAATGAACTTTCATCGAATGGCAAGAGATTTCGTGAAATTACCTGAGATTCCGGGATTTGAGACGCCCAATGGGAACAAGCCGTTTCGGCCGTGTTTCAGGACTGTTAATTGTCCCGGTTCTACGCTCAGGGTCTTGTCATTGGATGACATGTGGTTTTTACTTGGTGGCAGTCTTCATTAATCGGAGGAACACGTGGAAACCGTCAATCAGCTCCTTGACTCAATCAAGGACGTGGGCCGCGATGCGGTGCGCGGAGGATACTCAAGGGCTGTCTACTCGACGCCCGAGCTCGACCTCAGGCACTGGTTCATCGAACAAGCCCAACAGCGCGGCCTCGGAGTCGAAACCGACCGCAACGGCATTATCTGGGCCTGGTGGGGAAAGCCCCGGGACGGTGCGCTTGTCACTGGCAGCCACCTCGACTCCGTCCCGGGAGGAGGGGCCTTTGATGGGCCGCTTGGCGTCGCGTCCGCACTCACCGCCGTCGATGTCCTCGTTTCCCGCGGTCTCGAGCCGGGGCGTTCCCTGGCCATCACGGTCTTCCCGGAAGAGGAAGGATCCCGCTTTGGCGTGGCCTGCTTGGGCTCGCGGCTCCTGACCGGTGCCATCGACGTCGACAAGGCGCTGAACCTGCGCGACGTCGACGGCAACACTTTCGCCGACGTCGCCCGGCGCAATGGTCTGGATCCCCGGCACGTCGGTCCAGATCCGGAAGCCATGGCCCGAATCGGCGACTTCGTCGAACTGCATGTGGAACAGGGAAAGGGGCTGGGCCAAGGCGGGCCGGCCATCGCCGTCGGAAGCTCCATCCTGGGCCACGGCCGCTGGAAGCTCAGCGTCAGCGGCCAAGGCAACCATGCCGGGACCACTCTCATGGCCGACCGCGCCGATCCGATGGTCGCGGCCGCGCAGATCGTTGTTGCCGTCCGCGACACTGCGGCGAGGCAACCGGATGCCAGAGCCACAGTCGGGCGCTTGACTCCGGTTCCCGGCGGCACCAACGTGATTGCCTCCCGCGTCGATCTGTGGCTTGACGCCCGCCATCCCGACGACGCCGTGACGGCGCAACTGATCGAATCGATTTACAGCGCGGCCCGGGAAATCGCGGCAGGGGAGGGATGCGCCGTTACCCTCACTGAGGAGTCCTACAGCGATACCGTGCATTTTGATCCCGTCCTCAGCCGACGCATCGGGGAGCTTCTGCCGGGCGCGCCGGTGCTGGCAACCGGCGCCGGGCACGACGCCGGAGTCTTGGCTGGACATGTCCCCTCGGCGATGCTTTTCGTCCGCAACCCGAGCGGAATCTCGCATTCCCCGGAAGAATACGTGGCCGACGAGGACGTCTCGGCCGGCGCCGCTGCCCTCGCGGACGTTCTGGAGGGACTCCTGTGAGCGGGTTCTGGTGTGAGACCGCCTTGGTGAACGCCGACGGCGGTAGCGCTGTTGTAGCCGCCGGTGTTCGGCTGGAAGTGCACGAGGGCCGCATCTCTGCGATCTCCACCGCGGTCCAGCCCGAAACCGGTGACCAGACATTGAACGGCGTCGTCTTCCCCGCCGCGGCCAACGCCCATTCGCACGCTTTTCACCGGATCTTGCGCGGACGGACGCATGACGGGCGCGGCGACTTCTGGGTCTGGCGGGAGCAAATGTACCGGAGCGCTGCGGAACTGACACCAGAGAAATACGAGAAGCTCGCCACGGCAGTCTTCACCGAAATGGTGGTCTCGGGCTTCAGCAGCGTGGCCGAGTTCCACTACGTCCACCACCGGCCAGAAGGAACGCCGTACCGGGAGCCGCACGCGATGGAACTGGCATTGGCCAGGGCAGCCGTGGCGGCAGGGATTCGTCTGACATTGCTGGACACCCTGTACCTCGCGGGAGGCATTGGGACGCCGCTCAGCCCGGAACAAGCACGGTTTGGCGACGCCGATGCCCAAGCCTGGTTGGATCGGCTCGCGTCACTGCGGGCCGAGGTGGTGCGGACCTTTCCGCCGGAAATGGTTGGTGTGGGGGCCGCACTGCATTCCGTCCGCGGGGTGCCCGAGGAGGCGCTCAAGACCGTCGCACAGCAACTGCCTGCCGATATCCCGCTCCACATCCACCTCAGCGAACAACCGGCCGAGAACGAGGCGTGTCTGCAGGCCTATGGCGTCACCCCTGCTGGACTCCTTGACCGGCACGGCCTGGTGTCCCGGCGGCTCTCCGCCGTCCACGCGACCCACCTGACGCCGGAAGACATCCAGCTCCTCGGGGATGCGGGAGCCACGGTGGTGATGTGTCCCAGCACTGAAGCCGATCTCGCCGACGGGATCGGACCGGCACGCGCACTGTCCGACGCCGGCTCGACCATCGCGTTGGGCACCGACCAACACGCCGTGATCGATCCCTGGGTTGAAATGCGCACCTTGGAACACGGAGAACGCCTCGGCTCCGGCCAGCGGGGCAGGTTCTCACCCCAGGAACTGCTGCACGCGGCCACCATCGGCGCAACCGCATCCATGGCCACGCCCATTGCGTCGGCGCTGGAAGTCGGCGCAATCTGCGACCTCATGGCCGTGGCTCCGGATTCGGTGCGGACCGCCGGTTCCATGCCCCAGCAGTTTGCGTTCAGCGCGACGGCGAGCGACGTCACCGCCGTCGTGATCGCTGGCGAACTGGTGGCTTCGAACGGCGTCCATGTTCGGCTGGGTTCTCCGGGGAGCCTGCTCACCGAGGCGTTGAAGGAGTTCTCCTGAGGCGCTTTCCTCAGGCGCCACGCCTGGGCGTCACGCTGAGCAAGTTTTTGGAGGCGCCGCCGGCGCTCCACCCCGGAATTCCGGGGCGCTTGGATGCCGAAGCCGCCAAAAGATTGCGTGGCGTGACAGCCACGCGGCCCCTATGCCCAGCCAACTGACGAACCGCCTTGGCGCTTGGCTCACTTTTCTGGATGCGCACGGCATAGAAGGCTTGTCCGGCAGTGGATTCGACTGGATCGGCATCGACCTGCAACTCGGCACTGCCACCCTGGACGGACTTCCGGGGTTGCTCCGCGCGTGCGAACTCAACCGGACGCCTGCTCTGGTGCGCACGTCCGGGCACAGCGCGGCGGAGATCGGCCGTGCCCTCGACGCCGGAGAGGCCGGCGTCGTCGTCCCCATGGTCGAGTCCGCGGCCCAAGCCGCGGCGATTGCCGCTGCCTGCACCTTTCCGCCAGCGGGTGTCCGCAGTTCCGGGGCTTCACGATCTGCGATCGCGGCGCCTTCGCTGCTTCAGCCCGAAGGGAAAGTGCTGTGCCTGGCGCTTTCGCTCGGACCGGAATAGGCTCACCGACTCAGACGCTGCGGGCCTTCACCGGCGGACGCATGTATGTGGTGCGGCTTGGCCGCACGCCCAGCCGGACGCTGCTTTCGAGCCAGGTGACAGCGGCACCGGTGGGATCCACCACCGGTACGTACGTGCCGTTCTCTTCCAGCCGACGCTGAAGTGCAGCAGCCACCCCAAGCATTCCGGTGCAACCGAGCACAATGACATCGGCCTCGCCCTTGGCCACGGCCTCGGAGGCCTCCGCATGGAGGCGGTCCAGGAGCAGTTCGTGGTCCTCCAGACCGAGCACCGGCAAGTCCACAACGCGGATGCAGCCGATCCGCTCGCTCAAGCCGTACCGCCGGGTGAGGCTGCGCAGCATCGGCAAAACGTTGGGGAGCACAGTGATGATGCCGACCCTTTCGCCCAAGCTCAATGCGTGGAGGACTGCCGGTTCGAAGCCGCCAACCACCGGGTAGTCCGCAATTTCCCGCGCCGCGTGCACCGCCGGATCGCCGAAGCAGGTAACAAACACGGCATCGACGCCGTCGATGCTTGCCTCGTCGATCCGGTCGAGGATGCCCGGTGCGGCGAGGGCTTCGTCGTACTCGGACTCGATGCTTGCTGTACCGCGGGCCAGGGCGACGACGTCGAAGGTCGTCCCGTGAGAAACCCAGGCGGTGATCTCAGCCCCGACCGACTGGGCAAAGGTGTCGCCGATGACGGGAACTATGACTCGAAGATGCATGACAGATCCTCCTGTAGGGGTACATGTGCTGGCAACACTAGGTCCCCCGTTCACAACCCGGAACGGGCAGCGAGCACTGCGAATACGGGATGACTGTGCGGGTTGCCCTGAACTGTCGGAGCCCTTAACCGTGCTCGGTCTCGATGCTGCGGCAGGCCAATTGAAGTGCCAGCCGCTGGTTGGGATCATCCAGATCCACGCCCAGGCGCTCGCGGAGGCGGTGCAGGCGTGCCGTGACGGTGTTGCGGTGTAGGCCCAGAACGATGCTCGTGGTGGACACCGAGCCCCCGGCCTCAAGGTAGGCCTGCAAGGTGCGCAGGAGTTGGCCGCCGTCCACGCCTTTGAGCGGGGCCAACGCGGTCTCGGCGAAAGCCCGCAAGATCTCGGAATCCTGCCACGCAGCCAGGAGCCTCGCGACCCCCAGTTCATCAATGTGTTCGGCCGCAGGACGGTATTCGTGCGTCCTTGCCAATGTTGCTGCGTCGCGTGCTTCCAGGAGGGTACTGGCCAACCCGCCGGGTCCGTGATGAACGCGCCCCACTCCGGCCACCACCTCCCAGTGCGCGGGCAGTTGAGCCAGCATGAGGCGCACCGAACGCAAGACCCGGCGGCCATCCGACGACGGCGGTTCGGTGGCGCTGCTGATCCAAACTGTCCACCCATCACCGCGGTCCACCACGGGGCCAATGAGTTTTTGGGCCTCAAGGGCGTTCCGAAGCTTCCTCATCGACGTGACCGGATCATCCCGCAAAGGATCCGACACCCTGGCGGTCCGGACCAAATGAATTCCCACGTGCCAGTCCTGGAGCCGCCAACCTGCGGACAGCGCGCGTTCCACGACATCCTGGCTGACTACGCCTTGCCCAGCGATCAGGTCCGCGAGAAGGCGGCCGTGGAACACGGAATCCCTTTCGGCTGCTACCCGCTGGCTAATGAGCCATGCTCGGACATAAGGTTCGGCAACCGCCAGGGCACTGGCGGTGGCAATGCGCTCGTGTTCGTTGCTGCCGGCTGTGTGGGACGCGAGCCAAGCGGCGGCCTGAGTGGAGCCTGGCTCGGTCACGGGATGGATCAGAATCTGTCCGTCGGCGGAGGGATCGCTGTGCTGCGGGACGGTCAGGTCCAGCCTGAGCGTGGAAGGCAGGCTGATAGGTTCGCCGTGGATCGCACTCCCGTCTGATGAGAGCAACCAGACCGATTGGGACAACGCCAAGCCCAACGCGGCCAGAATGTCTTCTGCCGTTGTCTTAGTGCTGAGGCGGCGGACCACGTCCTCGATAAGCCTGGCCCTCTGCACTTCCGGTGCACGGACCCGGATGGTGAGCCGGTGGAGCAGGTCCACGAGGTCGGCTCCCACAACGGACAGCACGGGGATGCCAAGACGGTCGGCAAGGCGGAGAGTGGAGAGCAGGGGTGGTTGTTCCTCGGAGGCGATCAGCAGGGCGGCGACTCCAGCCGATTCGGCCCGCCGGACGAGGGCCTCCAGGCGGTAGGACGGCGTCACCGCTGCCGCGGCGCACACCATGAGGTGACCGTTCGCCGTCGTCGGGAGCTCCCCGCTGTACCAGCTCAAGTCCCGGACGGGACGATCGAGTCCTTGCCTGCCGGCGACGACGACGGCGGCGGCGAGCACCGTTTCGGTGAGGAGATCCCGCACGCTGACCGGCGCGTACCCGGCGGTCATCGGGTGGCCTCCGGCTGGCCGGCGTCGATCCCGAAAGCGGTGAGTCCGATCAGTCCTTCAGCGCCGTCCGGCCAACCCGGAATCGGCGGGAGCCGCAGCAGGGCGATGGATTGTCCCGAACGGAGCCTGTCCGGCGGAACGGGAACAAAGGTCACGGGGTCCAGCACCGCCAGGACGTCGGGTGCGGACGCTCGGGAAACGCCGTCGATGGCCACGTTCAGGTATTCGTCGAGCATGTCCAGCCTCAGGATGTGCCCGGCTGAGCGATCCGTGAGTGTGAGGCTGCCGGGGACGTCGCCGCGCCGGGGCCGGATCTCGTCCACCCTGCCCTCGCACAGCAGCTCGCCACCCAGCCGCTTGGCGAGCTGCGAAACGCTAAGTCCGGCCGAGGCAACCAGGGCCTGCCCAAGGGCAAGGCAGCCGCTGAGCGAGCCGGGGAGGCCAAGTGCTGCCAAGGTGCCGGCCCGGCACGGGTAGAGAGCCACCGCGGCGGCCCCACCGAGGGCGGCAACGTTGGCGCGCATGATCCGGTCCGCCGCATCGATGGAAGCGGATTCAATAATGACGGAGTCTCCAGCCGGCCCCACCACTGCCATGGGCGTGGCCGGGTGGCCTGCGGCGGCGAGGGTTGTCTGGCTGATCCGGGGGAAAGCCCGGCCCATGAGGTCGCCGTCCACCACGGGAAGCCCGAGCACTTGCGCGGCAACCAAAGGGATAAGGGCGTTCAGTCCGCCAATTTCGATCACGCCAATGGCACCAACGCGTTGGCGCAGGGCACCTGCCAGCGCGGTAACAGCGTTGGCAAAGTCTTCCCCGCCCGGTGGCCGCTCCGCGACGACGTCCGGCGCCCCGGCGAGCCCGACATGGACCACCACCGTGTCCGGCGGCAAATCACCGGCCGCCACCAGGCGGGCGCGCCCTCTGCTTTGGAGCGCATGCCGCAAAAGCCGGGCCCCGACGGCGACGTCCCCGCCGCCGCCGGACCCCAGCAGACCTGCTCCCGCGGCCAGCGCGGATACGTCGTCCGCGCTCAGATAGCGTTCCACCGGTACTCGTTGCGTCACGGCAGAACTGGCACGGGATAGGTCCTCATGGTGATCATTGTGGCACGCTGATTCAGCCGATTGCCACGTACTCGTGGTCGTAACCGAAGTAGCCCGGTCCCACCAGATCGAGCGCAGCATCGGTGCGCCAGCGGGGGTCGCACGGGGCAGCGAGGACCGTGACCCGGACACCGTAGCGGAGCATCTCCGTGGTGACTGGTTCGCCGGAATCCGTGTCCAGGACACAGATGAGATCCGGGACGCTGGCTACCATTTCGCCGTCGCGCCGCGCCACGAGGTGTTCGTTTTGGAAGGCGAGTTCGAAGCGCGAGCCTAGGTCCTCGCCAACGCCATCCAAGTGTGCCTCGCCTCGTGCGAAACCGGCCTCCGTCTTGCGCTGGATGTTCACGATCTTGCCGGTGAACAGCTTCTTGCCGCGCAGCAGCTCCGTGGCCACCGCGACGGGATCCCGGTGCTGCTCGCGGGCTTCTCGGATGCCGGTTCCCAGCCGTTCGCACAAAGTGATGGTTCCGGGAACCATGAGCTCCTTGATTTGCCTACCGGTCAAAACATAAAGGCTGACGGCGGCCGTGCAGCCCATCTCCACTGTGATTGCGCGGGCCAAGCGCTCGGCCCAGGCATTGTCAACGGTCTGCAAGGTAATCGCGTTGCCGCGTTCGTCCGCCATGGTCATGGGGCTGGCATGAACGCCGCTCAGCGTGGGCAGGACCATCTGGAGCTCGGGGAAGGCTCGGCCCATGGCATCGGCGTCAACCAAGGGCAAACCCAGTTCTGCCGCGGCAATAAAGGGAGTCACGGAGTTCAGGCCGCCAGCCTCGATGGACACGGTGTGCGTGACGCGCTTGCCGATCAACTGCTCGACGGCGCGGAGGGCGTTGGTTGCTTCGTCGCCTGCTGGCATTTTCTCCAGCATCACGGTGGGAGCGCCCATGAGGGCAACAGGGACGACGACGGCGTCGTCCGGCAACTCGTCGACGTCGAGCAGGGTCACCGGACCGTGCTGGCGCAGTGCCTGTTCGGCCAGGAGACGGCCCACATAGGGATCGCCGCCCCCTCCCGTGCCCAGCACCGCGGCACCGCGGGCGATATCCGACATTTGGGTTTCATCAATTTCACGCATTGTTGCCTCCAAGAGCCAGGTTGCCGACTGCCTTGACCCGGATACGCGTGGCGTTGCCGGGCAAGTACGCCAGGGGAACTTCTTCGATGTCCACGATCGAGACCGAATCGGGGCGCGCACCGGCGGCGATGGCACGGTCGGTGGCTTCCTGCCGCGCGGCGTCGAGCACTGAATCGCGGCTGCCGGGATCCACGGAGAAGACCCGGTCCACTTCGCCGCCAACCTGCGCAATAGCCGCACCAATCGCATTGGCAACGGAACCATGCTCGGGCCGCAGGACTGCCGAGGCACCGGCCAGGTTGTCCGGAACCAGGAAACCACCGCCGCCGACGACCACCACGGGCACAGGTTCGGCCGAGGTCCGCATGCGGTCAACGGTTTCAGCAGTCCGCGTAGCGATGCTTTCCAAGGCGGCCCGCACCATTGCGGGGTCAAGCCCTGCCACGCGGTCCTGGTCGCCGAGCCGGATCAGGCCAGCGGCCGCGGCAACGTCGGTGGCCGTCAGGGTGTCTCCGCCGAACAGCAGGGCCCGTTCGGTCAGCGCGTAGCCGACGCTGCCCGGACCCACTTCGACCTTTCCGTCGAACGAACGGACCAGGCTGCCGCCGCCGATCCCAATGGACAGCACGTCAGGCATGCGGAAGTTCGTCTGGACCCCCGCGACTGCGACGTCGGTGGATGCCTCGCGGGGGAAGCCCGACTGGAGGATGCCGACGTCGGTCGTGGTGCCGCCGACGTCGACTACCGCGCAGTCCTGCTCTCCGGAGAGGAACGCGGCCCCGCGCATGGAGTTGGTGGGACCGGACGCGAACGTGGCCACCGGGTACCTGCGGGCGTAGTCGATGTCCATCAGGGTGCCATCGTTCTGGCTGAGGTATACCGGAGCGCTGATGCCGGCTTCGGCAACGGTGCGGCTCAGGCCCGACGTGACGTGATCCGCAAGGTCGCGGAGTGCCGCGTTGATGATGGTGGCATTCTCGCGGCCGAGCAGGCCCATCCGTCCGATCTCGTGGGAGAGGCTGACGGACAGTTCCGGGTATTCGCTGTCCACGATCTGTGCTGCCCGCAGCTCGAACTCGGCATTGATGGGGGAAAACACCGAGGACAGGGCGATGGAGCGGGCCCCCGCATCCGCGACCTTGTCCAGGACTTCCCGGAACTCGCGCTCGTCGAAGGGGCTGATCTGGCGGCCGTCGTACTCGTGGCCGCCGTGACAGAGGTAGCTGTGTCCGCCGAGGACATCCACCAAGCGGCGCGGCCAGTCCACCAGGGGCGGCAGAGCCCGGGTAGCCGGAAGTCCGAAGCGGATGGCCGCCGTCGGAGTCAGGTTCTTGCCCTCCACGAGTGCGTTGATGAAGTGCGTCGTGCCGATCATGACGGCAACTACGTCGGCGGGATCGAAGCTGGCCGCTTCTCGGAGTTGCCGCAGGGCGCTGACGATTCCGCTGGTGACGTCTTCGGTGGTGTGGGTCTTGGTGGCAGCCAGGACGCTGCTGCCATTCATGAGGACGGCGTCGGTATTAGTGCCGCCGACGTCTATGCCGATGCGCATCATGGTTGATTCTCCTTTGATTTCAGGTTCAGGTTCAGGGGCAGCCGGGTCCGACGTCGGGGGGGCGGCCCTAGGAGGCGGCAGGTTCCGGGACCGAAGCGGGTTCGTGGTCCGGGTAGGTCTTGGTGCTGCCGATGCCCCGGATCAGGCCAAGTCGCCCTGCGACGGCGTAGAGGATGAAGGCTATGAAGAGGGAGTTGATGGACGGCAGTCCCCAAGCCGCGAAGTATCCGATGACGGAGGCGAGTACCCAGATCACGATCGTGGCGGGTACCCAGGCGGGGGCATGCTCAGGCAAACGGCCGATCTTGTGGCTGGATTCTAGTTCAGGGCGCCATTTTCGGACCACGAAATACTCGGCCACCATGATGCCCGCGATGGGCGGGAAGACTACGCCGAGCAGGATAAGGAAGTCCGTGAAGTGTCCCAGGATTCCGGCTGCGCCCAAGACCGTGCCGATGAGGCCGACCGTGAGGGTGACGGCACCGCGATGCAGTTTGCGTTTCATGGTGCGGTCGGCAAAGTTGACGATGCCCAAGGACGCTGCGTAGAGGTTCCAGTCGTTGATCTTGAGCGTCGCGGTGATGACGATCAGCGTGCCGATGAAGCCCGATGTCGATGTCACGATCGCTACGACGTCGTTGGTCTTGAGTGCCAATGCCAGGAGCACGCCGATGAGGCCGATGACGTACTCGCCCAGGGTGATGCCGAGGACGGTCTGTTTGACGACGTCCTTGGCGGAGCGGTTGAAGCGGGACATGTCCGGCGTAATGACCGCGCCAACGATGAAGCCGCCTGCTACGATCGTCGTCCCCTGGATGAGTGTGAGTGTGGGTCCCCCGGGTGGTGCTGTGAGGAGATCGCCCAGGCTGTGCTTAGACAATTCGGCAATGATGGACCAGCCTGCGAGCAGGAGGAACGCCGGTACTGCGACGTACGCGGTCCAGGCCATTGAAGCCATTCCGAACATGACGATCAGGGTGACCAGCACGCCGAATACCAGGGCCCATGCCCACGCGGGCAGGACTCCGACGAGGTTGGCCAACCCCTGCGCGGAGACGGCGTTCTGGATGCCGAACCAGCCGATGGCGCTCAGGCTGATGGCGATGCCGATCAGCGATGAACCGGCTCCGCCGAAGCCTGTCCAGCGGGCAAGCACCGACGTCGACAGGCCTTCGCGCTGTCCGGCGATACCCGTGAAGATGGTGACGATTTCAAGGATGACCGAGCCAAGCGTGATAGCGAGGACCGCGCTCCAGAAGTCCATGCCGAAGCCGAGGGTGGCGCCCAGCAAGAAGCTCGCCAGGGAACTGAGCTGGCCGAAGCGTTGGGTCGCTACGGAGAACCAGTGAAAGCGTGCGGATGCGGGAACCCGTTCAAGTGCATAGTCATCGTGGCCGACTGCTGTTGCCATCGGGACCTCCAAGGATTGTGGTTGGGGAGGTCTTCAAGATATGCCTGAATGTGGGACGCATCACTGGGCGTGATGCCCTGTTTACGAATGGTAACAGGGCATCGCGCATCTGCCGCCACCAAGACGCCCGCTCACTTTTGTGGCCGTTTGTCGAATCCCCCGCTCACTTCTAGTGAGCGAGGGATTCCGAAATTGGCCTTATTTGTGAGCGAGCGTCGGCCGAAACGGCGGCATATGTGAGCGAGCGTTCCGGGGGCGCGCTACTTCAACCCCGAACGGACGAAGGCATCCACCACGTATCGCTGCAGGAAGACGTAGATCAGGAAGATCGGCAGGCACGCTAGCGAGGACGCTGCCATGATGGCGCCCCAGTTGTTGCCTTCGGCGCCAAGGAACCCGCGGATGCCTACCTGGATGAGGGCATCGGACTTCTGCATGATCAGTGAGGGCCACAAGTATTCGTTCCAGGCGCTGATGAACAGCATGATCCCAAGGGCCGCCAGCGCTGGACGGAGGTTCGGAACCACCACTTCCCACAGCGTCCTCCATGACGACCGCCCATCCATCTGGCTCGCGTCCAGGAGGTCCTTCGGGAAGGCCTCGAGGTGCTGGCGCAGCATCATCACCGCGAAGGCCGAACACAACTGCGGGATGACGACGCCGGTGATGGTGTTCAGAAGGCCCATCTGGGACACCAACAAGTAGTTGGGAATCATCGTGACCTGGAAAGGCACCAGCCAGGACCCCACAAACAACAGGTACAAGGCCTTCTTTCCGACAAAGTCCCAACGCGCGAAGCCGTATGAAGCCAGGATGGCCACGAGCAATTGGGACACCGCCAACGTCAGTGCCATGCCGAACGTATTCGCCAGCATGCCCGCGATGGGGATGGTCTTCAGGACGTACTGGAAGTTCTCAAGACTCAGCGGTCCCGGCAACGGGTTGGTGGACAGGGCGTCCGACGACGGCCGGAATGCCGTGACGAACATCCAGTAGATGGGGAAGATCGAGACGATCGCCAAGGCGATCAGGAGAACGTGGCTGGGTACTAACCGCAAAAACCCAAGCCGCATGCGTCCGCGCCCGGCGGCGGGGGCCGTCGTCGTCGGCCCTGAAACTTTCCTCGGCCCTGAAAGCGGAGCATCAGCGGAACCAGGCTGGGCCGGCGGGGCGATGGTAATGAAGGCCATGGTAGTTCTTTCTAGTTGTCGTAGAAGCTGAGTCGCTCCGAGAGTTCCACGAAGACCAGGGCAATCAGCCCGAATCCGAGGAAGAAGAGCGTGCCGGCCGCGGAGGACAGGCCGGCGTCGAAGTTCCTGAAGCCGAACTGGTACAGCAGGTAATAGATGTTGGTGGACGAATTGCCCGGACCGCCCTGCGTCACGAGGTCGATGATGGGATATGTCCACTGCGCGGACAGCAGGATGGTCATGAGCGAGAGGAACACCAGGCTCGGCGAAAGCAGCGGGATGATGATCCGCCACGTGATCTGCCTGCCGCTGGCGCCGTCGATCGATGCGGCGGCGGCATAGTCAGGACTGATGCCAGCCAGTCCGGCAGAAACCACCAGCACGCCGAAGCCGAGCATCTGCCAGCCGACAATCACGATCACCGCGATCATCGAACTGTCGGGATCGCGGAACACGTTGCCCATCGGTGCGCCCAGGGCGGCGGCGATCGCGGGAATAGTTCCGCCTTCAGGAGCGAACAGCCAACGCCAAATGGCGCTGCTGGCCACAGGCGTGATGAGGAAGGGAACGAAGATCAGTGCCTGGTAGGCAGTGCGGGCCTTGCCTTGGACCTTGCGCGACAGCAGCGCGAATACGAGCGGCAAGGCAACGGAAATTCCCAGGAACGCCAGGATGTACAAGCCGGTGTTCATCAGCGCCTGGTGCAGTTCGGGCAGGCTCAGGACCTTCGCGTACTTCTGCACGTCAACATATTGTTTGGGCTTGGTGGGGATCAGGTTCCAGTCGTTGAAGGACAGGTTGACGGTCTGTCCCAGCGGCCAGTACGTCCACACGAGAAGCAGAACCACGGCGGGCAGGATGTAGAGGTAGGGGCTCAGGGCGCGGCGCTTGGGGCGCCGATTAGCCGGGAGCCCTGCCGGGCCGGCAGGGGCTATGCCCGTTGCCGGCCCGGCGGTCTCGATGAACATTCTTTCGGCTTCCTTCCGGTGCTGTGGCTGGTTAGCGAACGCTGCCGGCGAGCTCGCCGTCGGCCGTTTCGGCAACGGTGGAGGGCTCGACGTCGGACTCCTCGCCTGGGGCGGTCATCGCGGCTGTGGCCTCTTCAAGGGTCATCTTCTCGAAGGCGGCCATCTGCTCAGCCGTGACGGAGTACACGGTGGAGAATTCGCCGATCGGCACAACGGTACTGAGCATCTTGTCCTGGTAAAGGTGGATCAGGTTGAACGCCTGCGCGCCGTTCTGGCCGCGCATCGACTTCGGGGCGACGTTGAGGTCCTGCGTGTAGCACGTGGCCGAAGCAACCGTCACGGGAGCGCCGCCGAAGGTGCTGAACGTGGAGTAGTGCAGGTGGCCGGCCAGGATGCCACGGACGTCGGTGCCTTCGATGACCTTCTCGAAGCGGCTCTGCTCACGGAGTTCGAACATGGCCATCATCTCCAGCGGGCTGGGAACCGGCGGGTGGTGCAGGGCGATGAGGGTGCCGTGCGGGGCCGGGGTGGCGAGGACATCGGACAGCCAAGCGAGCTGCTCGTCGGAGATTTCGCCGTGGTGCTTGCCCGGAACCGTGGAGTCCAGGGCGATGATTCGCAGGCCGTTGACGTCGTGGACCATGTCCACGGATTCCTCGCCGGCGTCGGAGTCGAGGAGGCCCGAACGGAAGGCGGTGCGGGCGTCGTGGTTCCCCATGACCCAGATGATCTTGGCGCCGAGTTCCTCGGCCACGGGCTCCACGATGTTGCGGAGGCGGACGTAGGCGTCCGGGCGGCCGGTGTCGGCGAGGTCGCCGGTGAACACCAGTGCTTCGGGCTTGACCTGGGCCTTGACCAAGTCGCGGAACAGCTGGCGCAGGTTCTCGTCGCTGTCCACGCTGCCGTGCAGAAGGTCGTTGTCGGCCACGAAATGGGTGTCGCTGATGTGCAGGATGAAGTGCTCGGGGGCGGGGTGCTGGAGTTCGGTGTTCACGGTCTTGTCTCCTTGTAATTGTCTGCAGTGGGTAGCGGTGGTTCTTAGCGGGTGGAGCTGATGGTCAGGACGTCCCTGAGCCGTTCGAGGTCGGCGTCGCTGAAACCGTGTGCCTGGAGCAGGCCGGTGGCGCTGCCGTACATTTCGTCTACGAGGTCCAACGTGGTTTCCAGGACGGTGGCGGGGCTCGCGGAGATGATTTCCCGGAGTTCCTCGCCGATGCCCGCAAGGCCCGGGTGGCTGGAGGCGGCGGCCATCATGGCCTCGCTCCATTCGCCGCGCAGGTTTTCCTCGCTGGCTGTGTAGTCGAGGATCACCTGCTCGCGGTCCACGCCCGCCGCCAGGAGGGCCAGGGCGATCACGACGCCGGTGCGGTCCTTGCCCGCGGTGCAGTGCACCAGTACGGGGTCCGTTCCGGAGTCGGCAATGAGGCGGACGGCGTCGGCAAGGCGCTGGGCGTGGCTCTGGATCATGAGCCGGTAGATGTGCGCAAGCGTGGTGATCTCCGCGGTACCGGGGACGTTGCCCTCTTCGAAAATCGGGTTGTGCCTCATGTCGACGACGAGTCCGTCAAGGTTGCTGGGCGACTTCGCCAGCTCGGTGCGGTCACGCAGGTCGATGACCAGACGGATGCCGAGCTCGGAGAATTGGCGGCGTCCGGCGTCGGTCAGTCCGTGCAGCGCGTCCGAGCGGTACAGCTTTCCCTCGCGGATGGTCCGTGCGGCGGCGGCATAGCCCGCCGTGCTCCGGAAGTTGTAGGTGCCCTCCACGGGGTAGGGGCGGTTGCGGGTTCCGAAGACTGCGTCCTCGGTAGTGGTTGTCACAGCTGATGTCCTTCCGGATGGGCAGGAGAAAATGGGGCAGAGAAGTTAGGGAATCAGGTCCTGGGCGCGCTTCTGGGCGTCGGCCATGGTGGTTTTTGCGTCCTTGCCGTAGTAGACGACGTTCTCGATCGCCTTGCCGAGGATGTCGTCGATCTGCACGTAGCTGTTTCCCGGGTAGGAAACCCAGGGCTGGAGGCGGTCAAGCTGGGCGAGGTTCGGGGCCAGGAGCGGATTCTTCTGGGCCCAGTCGTAGAGGGAACCACCCGGAGCGGTCAGCGAGGTGCGCAGCGGCAGGTAGCCGATCTTGGTGGAGATCTGCTCGTAGGCGTGGTCGCTGGTCATGAACTTGATCAACTCCCAGCCGGCGCGCTGCTTCGCTGGATCCTGTGAGAGGACGAACAGGGCCGAGCCGGAGTTGGTGGGCACGGCAGGCTTGCTGCCGAAGGAGGGCATCCCCGCTGCCTTGAGTTCCCAGCCGCCCTTCGTGGCTGCCGACATGAATGAGCCTTGGAGCGCTGAGGTAGTAAGGATGAAGGCGGTATCGCCCTTCGGGAGGCCTTCGTATTGTGCGTTGCTGTCTGCGTTGCGCAGCACGCCGTCCTTCGTCAGCTGTGCGAGCTTCGTAACGGTGTCAACGGCCGCGTCCGAGCCGAATCCGATGGTCTTGCGGTCATCGGAGAGAACCTGGGCCCCGTTCGACTTGAAGACGCCCTGCATGCACCAGTTGCCCCCGATGCTTGCGCACGAAATGTCCAGGGACGGCTTTCCGGTCTTGGCGGAAACGGCCTTTGCGGCCGCCTCCACCTTGTCCCAGGTGGAGAGGTCCGGGTTGGTGATTCCGACGTCGGCGAGCTTGGTGGCGTTGTAGAAGAGGACGGGGGTGGAGAAGACGTAAGGAATGCCATAGGTCTTGCCGTTCCAGTCGGCCAGGTGCTTCGCGTTGGGGTGGAACGGGTGGGCGCCGCCGAGGGCGTCGTCGACGGCTTTCTGGCCGACGAGATCGCTGATCGGCTGGGCGCCAAGCTGGGTGGCGGCGAAGTCGAGGGAATCGAACGTCAACTGCGCGACGTCGGGTGCGTGTCCGGCGAGGAGCTGCGTCTGGACGCTGCTGACCGTGTTGGATCCGACGGCGCCCCCGCCCTGCGGTGCCTGCGCGGTGACGTGGATGTTCGGGTGGGCCTTTTCGAAGTCGGCTACCAGGCCTTTGACGGTATCGGTCCAGACGCCGGCTTGGGCCAGGTTGTAGCTTTCGAAGGTGATGTTGACTTGCTGGTCTGCCGTGAGTTCCGGGATGACCTGGTTGCTCACGGTGCTGGCCTGCGAGGTGCCGGAACAGCCTGCGAGGGCCAATGCGGCGGTGCCAGCGGCGATGGTTAGTGCAATTGAACGGAGAGGGCGCACAATATTTCCTTGATTGCTGGGTTGGGTGGGTACTGCAGGTTCCGGTTTGGGGCCGGAGTGTGGGGTGCTAGAGCGAGGCGGCGGGCTGAGCTGAGCTCGCAGTGGAAGGGTGCTTCGCGTCTGCGTGCCATTCGAGGCGCCTGCCGCTTTCGCGGTCAAAGAGGTGGAGGTTTTTGGCGTCGGCACTGAGTACGACGGCGTTACCCGGCCCCCAGTATTGGCCCCGCGGGGCACGGACGGCCACGCGGTTCTCGCCGACCCGGCAGTAGATGACCTGTTCGCTGCCGAGGTTTTCGCTCAGGTCAACGATGCCCCGAAGGGCTGCCCCGGAGTTCGGCGCGGCTGCTGAAGAGCCGGGTGCGTGGATACTCAGGTGCTCGGGGCGGATGCCCAGCACGACGTCCCGCTGGGGTGTTTCCCCGTCCCATAGCACCGCTTCCAGGGAGGGTGCCATGACGGTGATGGAGCCGTTGCTGGTGGAAAGTTCGGCGTCGATCAGGTTGGTGGCCGGGGATCCCAGGAAGCCTGCCGCGAACACGGATGCCGGCTTGTCGTAGAGCTCTTCCGGCGTGCCGAGTTGCTCGAGCTGGCCTCCGTTGAGCAGCGCGATCTTGGTTGCCATGGTCATGGCTTCCACTTGGTCATGCGTGACGTAGATGAAGGTGGCACCGAGGCGCTTGTGTAGTCCGGCCAGCTCTTGCCGGGTCGCGGTGCGGAGCTTGGCATCCAGGTTGGACAGGGGTTCGTCCATGAGGAAGGCCTTGGGCTCGCGCACCAAGGCCCGTGCCACGGCGACTCGTTGGCGCTGGCCGCCGGACAGTTCCTTCGGCTTGCGGTCCAGGAGGTGGCCGATCTCCACCATTTCGGCCACGGCCTCCACGCGCTTCTTGACTTCCTGCTTGTCGGTGCGCCGCACGTGGAGCGGGAAGGCCAGGTTTTTCGCCACGCTGAGGTGCGGGTACAGGGCGTAGCTCTGGAACACCATGGCCAAGTCGCGCTTCTTGGACGGGGCGGTGGTGATGTCCGTTCCGTCCAGTTCGAGTGAGCCCGACGTCGGTTCCAGCAGGCCCGCGATCATGCGGAGCAGGGTGGTCTTGCCGCAGCCGCTGGGGCCGAGCAGGACCAGGAAATCACCGTCTTCGACGGTGAGCGATACGTTCTTTACCGCCGACACGTTCTTGAATGAACGCGACAATTGGTTGAGCACTAGTCGGCCCACGAGCACCTCCGGGGAAACGATGTTTCCTAAATCGAATTATTTAGGAAACGTCTTACCCTTGAAGGGTGGGGCTCGATTATTAACGGTCGGTGCGGAGTTGATGAACTCCCCGTGCGCGGACAGGAAACAATTGAAACCGCCCGCGTTTCATGCCAAAAAGCTATTCGGGGTTTTCCACCATGTGGAGGACTTCTTCGAAGACGGCGGAGCGGGCGCGCTCAACGTCGGGAGAATCTGCCGTCACCGCGGCGTGCAGGGCGGACAGCACCAGCATCTGGACGATATTCCCGATGGGCAGCTGGTCGTTCCACGAATGGAATTCAGCCCCGGCCACGAGCGTGTGGGTCGAGAAGTCGGCGAGTTCGGATTTCGCATAGCTGGTCACCCCGATCACGGTTGCCTTGCGTTCAGCCGCGATCCGCGCAGAACCAATCGTGAAGGAGTTCATTCCGCTGTCACTCACGGCGATGCAGACATCCCCCGCTGAGAGGAGCTTGGCGGAGATGTGCTGCGAGACAATGTCGGATGGCGCCTCGCATTGCACTCCGGCCGACAGGAACCGCAGGGCGAGGGATTGGGCGGGAGCGAGTGATGCTCCGTTGGCCACCACCAGCAGGCGTCCGCCCTGGCGAATCGCTTTCACAGCGGCGTCGAAGGCCTCGAAGTCCAAAGACCCCAATGCTCCGCGGATGTCCTGGGAGGCCCGGGAAAAGATCCCTGAAACCAGGTGTTCGGAGGATCCGGGTTCGCCGGTTGCCCCGGACTCTTCCTGTTGGATGCTGTCCCGTGCCGCGGCGCCCAGATCGCGCAGCAGGACCTGGCGCAGGTGCTGGAATCCGTCAAAGCCCATGCTCTTGCACGCGCGAACGATCGTCGCGGGCGACGTCCCCGTCTGGGTGACCAGATCCGCTACCGACATCCTGGCCACGGTCTCCGGGGAATCAAGGCACAACTGCGCCACCCGCTGTTCGCTGGGAGCCAGCGAGGGGAAAATTGACTTGATATGCGCGCGGGAACCGCCCAGGGGCGGTTCGGATTTGTACGGGGTCATTCGCCTTTCATACCAGATTCACTTGAATAGCGAACCAGCAGCGCCGAAACCGACGACGGCGGGTGCCTGCCGCCGTCGGGCACCGACACGTATCAGTCGAGCGGCAAAGTGACGGTTACGCAGGTTCCGTTGCCTGGACTGGAGACGACGGAGACCTCGCCGCCCACTTCGCTGACGGCGATGGACATGAGGCGGAGCCCGAACCCGTGGTGTGCGCCCGCAGGCGTTGCCTGGCTGTCGAAGCCGCCGCCGTTGTCCGTGACTGTCAGCCGGATCCCGTGGTAGACGGCGGCGAGCCGGACGGTGATGTCGTGGGCATGAGCGTACTTGAACGCGTTGCTGAGTACCTCCTTGGCGGCGTGGTAGAGCAACGAAGCGGAGCCGGACGAGATTTCGACGCCATGGTGCGGCGTCTCCCAGTGGATTTCGGTCCCCTGGCGGCGGAGCGGTGCGGCCAATCGGTCGATGCAGCCAGCGAGCCCCAAAGTGTGGAAGTCCACGGGTTGCTGATCGGTGATCACGCCATTGATGGCGGTAACCTCGTCCAGGGCTGTTGTTGTCTTCATGGCCGGTCCTGCTCCCCTTGCAGCTTTGGTGCTTTCGCCGGCGGATGGGTTCCGCCTGTGCTTGCATTAAGACTGGACCCGAGGAGTTAAGGTTCCCGCGATATTTAGTTAGTTTCGTCCTAATTTTTTGTCAGGAATCTGGATCGCGCTACTTCGCGAGGAAACCGAGCAAGGCCTGGTTGACCTCGGCGCCATGCGTCCACAGCAAGCCGTGCGGGGCGCCGTCGATCTCCACGTACTCGGCGCCGGGGAGCGCTTCGGCGAACCTCCGGCCGGTGACGTCGATGGGGAGGATGTTGTCCGCGGTGCCATGCACAATCAAGGCAGGCACATCGATCTTGGGGATGTCGGCCCTGAAATCGGTGAGCCACGTGGGCTGCGCGGCCACCGAGGCATAGGCGCCTGAATGCGCTGCCAGGTTCCAACTGGCGGTGACTGCTTCGTGGCTCAGGCGATGCGTTCCGAGGAAAGTGGGAGCGTTGAAGAAGTTATTGAAGAATTCGGTGAAGAAGGCGTAGCGATCGGCTGTGACTGCCTCGGTGAGTCCGTCGAACACGGACTGCGGGACGCCTCCGGGGTTGTCCGCGGTCTGCAGGAGGAACGGTTCTAAGGATGCGAGGAACACGGCTTTCGCGACCCGGGCCGAGCCGTAAGTGCCAAGGTAGCGGGCCACTTCGCCGGTACCCATCGAGAAGCCCACCAGTACGGCGTCGTTGAGATTCAGTGCTTCCAGCAGGGTGTTCAGGTCCGCGGCGAAGGTGTCGTAGTCGTAGCCGGCGGTCGGCTTGCTGGACTTGCCGAAGCCGCGGCGGTCGTAGGTGATGACGCGGTAGCCTGCGGCGAGCAGTGCGGCGGTCTGCTTCTCCCAGGACGAACCATCCAGGGGATAGCCGTGGATAAGGACCACTGCCTGGCCGGTCCCGTGGTCTTCGTAGTAGATTTCGATCTCGGTGCTGTTTTCATTTCCGACGGTGATGTAAGCCATGACTACGGTCCTTTCGTAGCGGATCTTGCCGAGCGTTTCCAGCCTACTGTCCGGGCACGACGGCGGCACTACCCCCGCCACGCTTCGCCCTGAGGGGAAGCCCTAGTTGCCCCCAGCAACCAGTCGTAGACTGGCCTTCGAATCACTACGCGCGTTGGAGAACGATGCTCTGGAAACTTCTCGTTCAGTACCTGCGGCCACATCGGCGGCTGCTGATCGCCGTCGTCATTTTCCAGTTGGCGCAGTCCATCGCGTCGCTGTACTTGCCCACACTGAATGCCGACATCATTGACGAAGGCGTGGCCAAGGGGGATACCGGGTACATCCTGGGCACCGGCAGCCTCATGTTGCTCATCACCCTCCTGCAGATCGCGTGTTCGATCACGGCCGTGTACTTCGGCGCGAAAGCCGCCATGGGCTTGGGGCGGGACCTGCGCGGCGCTATTTTCACCAGGGTGGGGGAGTTCTCCGAGCAGGAGGTCACCCGCTTCGGTGCGCCCTCGCTGATCACGCGTTCAACCAACGACGTCCAGCAAGTCCAGCAGCTCGTCCTGATGTCCTGCACGCTCATGGTTGCGGCGCCCATGCTCAGCATCGGCGGGGTCATCATGGCCGTCCGGCAAGATGCCCAGTTGTCCTGGCTGATTGCCGTGAGCGTCCCCGTGTTGCTCGTTGCGGTGGGCCTCATTGTTAGCCGGATGGTCCCGCTGTTCCGCAAGATGCAGGTCCGGATCGACACCGTGAACCGCGTGCTCCGCGAACAACTGGCCGGCATCCGCGTGGTGCGCGCGTTCGTGCGCGAGGACATGGAGACGGAACGCTTCGCCTCGGCCAACCAGGACGTCACGGAGATGGCGCTGCGCGCCGGGCGGCTCATGGCTCTGATGTTCCCCGTGGTGATGCTGGTGCTCAACGTCTCCAGCGTCGCCGTGATCTGGTTCGGGTCGTTCCGGATCGACGACGGATCCATGCAGGTAGGCACGCTAATCGCTTTCCTGAGCTACCTCATGCAGATCCTCATGTCCGTCATGATGGCTACGTTCATGGCCGTCATGATCCCGCGTGCGGCTGTTTCGGCGGACCGCATCGGACAGGTGCTGGAGACCCAATCGAGCGTGCGGCCGCCTGAGAACCCAGTGACGGAGACCGCCGGACGCGGCGAGCTGGAATTGCTCGACGTCGGATTCGCCTACCCGGGTGCCGAGCAGCCCGTCCTGAGCGGCATCAGCTTCCGGGCACGCGCAGGGCAGACGACGGCCATCATTGGCAGCACGGGCGCGGGCAAGACTACCTTGGTGAACTTGCTGCCACGGCTCTTCGACGCGAGCAGCGGCTCGGTGCGGATCGACGACGTCGACGTCCGCGAACTGCACCCTGACCTCTTGTGGGGGCACATCGGACTGGTGCCGCAGAAGCCCTACCTCTTCTCCGGCACGGTTCGCAGCAACCTTCTTTACGGCAAGCCCGACGCCACCGAGGAAGAACTCTGGAGGGCGCTCGCCATTGCACAGGCCCAGGACTTCGTCGAGGAGATGGAGGGCGGGCTTGACGCTCCGATCTCCCAGGGTGGCACCAACGTTTCCGGCGGTCAGCGCCAGCGTCTCGCCATCGCCCGGGCACTCGTGAAGCAGCCCGAGCTCTACATCTTCGACGACTCCTTCTCATCGTTGGACACCGCCACGGACGCCAGGCTCCGCCAGGCGCTCAAGCGCCACACTTCCGGCGCCACCATGGTCATCATTGCGCAGCGGGTATCCAGCATCGCGGATGCTGAGCAGATTCTAGTGCTCGACGACGGGCGGCTGGTGGGGCGCGGAACCCACGAGGAGTTGTTGGAGACTTCAGAAACGTACCGGGAGATAGTTTCCTCGCAATTGGCAGCGGAGGAGGCAGCATGAGCAGCGCACCCAGCACCGCCAACCGCCCGCAGCGTCCCCCGATGGGGCCAGGCCGCGGCGGACCCTTCGCGGGAATGAGCATCCCTGCCGAAAAGGCCATGAACTTCCTGCCCTCCGCCAAGCGGCTCCTGGGCACGCTGCGGCCCGAGCGCTTGTGGCTCACCCTGGTTCTCTTCCTCGCCGTCGCGAGCGTGACCCTGTCCGTGATCGGCCCCCGGCTTCTGGGCCAAGGCACCAACCTGATCTTCTCCGGCGTCGTATCCAAGCAACTTCCCGCCGGGGTGAGCAAAGAACAGGTCATCGACGGACTGCGTGCTTCCGGCCAGGGCTCCAAAGCCGACATGTTGAAGGGCATGGACCTGACTCCCGGCGTCGGAATCGATTTCGGGGCGTTGTCCTCGATCCTGCTGTGGGTGCTGGTCTTGTATATCCTGGCCTCAGCGTTCGGCTGGATTCAGGCCTACGTGCTCAACGGCGTCGTGCAGCGGACGGTGTACCGGCTCCGTGAGCAGATCGAAGCGAAAATCAACCGGCTTCCGCTGCGCTATTTCGATTCGGTGCAGCGCGGCGAGCTGCTCAGCCGCGTGACCAACGACGTCGACAACATTTCGCAAAGCCTCCAACAGTCCATCAGCCAGGCGGTCACGTCCCTGCTCACGGTGGCCGGCGTCATCTTCATGATGTTCCTGCTCTCGCCGATTCTGGCGTTTATCACCCTGGTCACGGTGCCGTTGACGCTGGTGACCACCGTGCTGATTGCCAAGCGGTCGCAGAAGCTGTTCGTGGCGCAGTGGAAGAACACTGGCGAGCTGAACGGCCAGATCGAAGAAACCTACACCGGCCACGCGCTCGTGAAGGTGTTCGGCCGCCAGCGCGAAGTGGAGGAGCGGTTCCGCGAGAAGAACGCAGAGCTGTTCTCAGCCAGCTTCGGCGCCCAGTTCATCAGCGGCTTGATCATGCCGGCACTAACATTCATCGGCAATCTGGTCTATGTCGGGATCGCCGTGGTGGGTGGCCTGCAGGTAGCCTCTGGCGCCATGCAGTTGGGCGATGTCCAAGCCTTCATCCAGTACTCGCGGCAGTTCACCCAGCCGCTCGCGCAGCTTGGTTCAATGGCCAATCTGCTCCAGTCCGGGGTGGCGTCCGCGGAACGCGTCTTCTCGCTGCTCGATACCGAAGAGCAGAGCGCTGATCCTGAGCCCTCGGCTGTTCCCGAAGTGACACGCGGGCGCTTGGTGTTCGAGAACATTTCCTTCTCCTACTCGGCAGACAAGCCGTTGATCCAGAATCTGAGCCTGGTGGCCGAGCCCGGACAGTCTGTGGCGATCGTCGGGCCCACAGGAGCAGGCAAGACCACCCTTGTGAACCTCATGATGCGCTTCTACGAGCTCGACGCGGGGCGGATAACGCTCGACGGCGTCGACGTCGCCTCGATGTCCCGCTACGAGCTGCGCTCCCGGATGGGCATGGTGCTGCAGGATACGTGGCTGTTCGGCGGCACCATCCGGGACAACATCGCCTACGGACGGCCCGACGCTACCGAAGCCGAGATTCTGGAGGCCGCACAAGCAACGTACGTGGACCGCTTCGTGCACTCGCTCCCGGAAGGGTACGACACAGTGCTCGACGACGAGGGCAGCAACGTTTCCGCGGGTGAGATGCAGCTACTCACCATCGCCCGGGCGTTCCTGGCCCGTCCGTCAGTCTTGATTCTTGACGAGGCCACGAGCTCCGTGGACACCCGGACCGAGGTTCTGGTTCAGAAGGCCATGAATGCCCTGCGTTCTGACCGGACGAGCTTTGTGATCGCGCACCGCCTGTCCACGATCCGCGACGCCAACCTCATCCTGGTGATGGAAGCCGGCCAGATCGTGGAGCAAGGGACGCATGCGGAGCTGCTGGCCGCTGGAGGCGCGTACTCGCGGCTGTACGAAGCGCAGTTCGCGGCGCCGGTGGCGGAGGTCTAGGGGTCTGTCACGCCGGGCAACTTTTTGGCGCCTTGGGTCAGGGAGAAGCCCGGAAATCCGGGGTCTTGGTGCTAGCCGGCTGCTAAAAATGTGCCAGGCGTGACGTTTGTTTCTCCACATAGGGCGTGCCGGGGGTGACGCAGACGCGCCGCGGCCCGGCACGATGGCTACATGGATGTCGAAAAGGCGCTTAATCTCTGTGGGGGTGTGGCGCGAAGGCCTGTGCTGGCCCGTCTTGGCATCAACGACGGCCAGCTGAGGAAGGCGGTCCGCCGCGGTGTGGAACAACCCGCGCGCGGCGTTTACGCGCTGGCTTCGGCATTCGTCGATGATGTGGCCCTGGTCCGGAACCGCCAAATACGGACCTGCGTCAGTGCCGCCTCATTCTACGGGTTGTGGGTCATTAACCAGTCCGGCCCGCTGCACGTGCACCACAGGCGCAACCAAGGCGCCTGCGATGTCCTACATCACGGCGGTTTGCTGCTTCCCGCGCATCCGCACAGACCAGTGGCCGCCTTGGCAGATGTCCTGATCCACGCATTGCGCTGCCTGCCCTGGCAGGATTCCTTGGTGATGGTGGAGTGTGCTGTGGCCCGGGGTGACATGACGGTGGGATTCCTGCGGGAGCGGCTGCCGGGAAAGCGAAACGGCAAGGCACGCGAGGTTCTACGCTGGGTGGATCGCGGGGCTGAATCGATGTTGGAGACGCTGGCCCGGACCTACTTCCGGAGGGCCGGAATCCATGTCCAGCCGCAGTTCTATCTCGACGGCGTGGGCTACATGGACCTGTTGCTGGACGATTGGCTGTTGGTGGAACTCGACGGCCGCAGCCATGCGGATTGGCGGCAGGTAAAGAAAGACCATCGCCGTAACAACTCGTCCGTGGTTCAGGGCTATACGGTGCTCCGCTACTACTACTCCGACGTGGTTCATGAAGCAGAAACCATGGTTGCGGAGGTTCTTGCGGTGCTTGGGCGCGGGAACATTGCCCGTCCCGCAGCGTAACTGTGTCACGCCGGGCAACTTTTTGGGTTCCTGGGTCAGGGAGGAGCCCGGAAATCCAGGAGCTCGGATGTCATCCGCGGCCAAAAACCTGCCTCGCGTGACACTCGCTGAGCGGGCACGAGTACGCGGCCCGGTTCCGTTCGGTTGGACTCCGCTGAAGTTCGACTGAGTGCGAAGTATCCATACCCGTTGACTCCGCTCCGCCATCGGCATATCCTACAACCAAATGGTTGTAGATCAGCTCAGTGAAACCGAACTTGACCGCCTCTTCCAGGCGTTTTCCGATGCCACGCGCCGGGACATCGTCCGTCGGGTGACGGTCGGGGAGTATTCGGTGTCCGGTTTGGCAGCCCTCTACGCCATGAGTTTTGCCGCCGTTCAGAAGCACGTGGCGGTGTTGGAGCGCGCCTCCCTTGTAACAAAGGAGAAGCGTGGAAGGGAGCAGATCGTGCGGGGCAACCGTGATGGCTTGCAGAAAGCCCGTCAGCTGCTCGATGAGTACGAGGCGATCTGGCGGCAGCGCGTCGAGCGGATCGCAGACATCCTCGCCAAAAAATAGGAAGGGTTCCGCAATGTCGGTTATCAGTTCCACCAAGAATCCCGAAGCGTTGAGCTTAACCCTCGTCGCCGAATTCGATGCCAGCCCTGAAGAGGTCTGGCAGATCTGGGAAGACCCACGCCAGCTCGAGCGCTGGTGGGGTCCACCCACCTGGCCAGCTACTTTTGAGCAGTTCGAGTTCGAACCGGGCGGGAAGGCCAGCTATTACATGACCGGTCCCGACGGCGAGAAAGCTGGCGGTTGGTGGCGCATCACGGCCATCCAAGCCCCGAACCGCTTGGAGTTCGACGACGGCTTTGCCGACGAAAACGGAGCTCCCGTCGCGGAGATAGGGGCCGGCCATGCGACGGTGACCCTCGAAGAGATCGGCGACCGCACCCGCATGACCATCCTGTCCACCTTCGAATCAGAAGAGCAGATGAAGAAGATGATCGACATGGGTATGGAAGAGGGAATGCAGGAGGCAGCCGGCCAGATCGACGCGCTCCTTTCCGAGCACTCCCGAGCCTGACATGCCCGGCGCGCAGTGACCGCACCCTGGATACGCGAACGACGGCGGGAGGTGACTCCCGCCGTCGTCGTCGCGTGGCGTCCGAAACGGCGCTGTTACAGGGACTGCGCGTCGAAGGAGGTGGCCTTGGCCGCGCTGCTGTTGAGGCTGACAGTGAAGGTGTTGGGCCCGCTGCAGGTGACCGCGATGCTGGCCTTGGAGGTGTTGTGGCGCACCGAGAAGTCGTGCACCAGCGCGTCCAGCGTGTGGTGGGTGGTTGAGCGGTCCCAAATCTTGAGGGTTACGGAGTCGGCAGTTTCAAACATCATTGTTCAGTGCTTCCATTCATGAATCCGGATATCCGGCCATCGCGCCAAAGCGAAAGCCGCCGTACGACCTTTCCATAGTGCACAGTGAGGCACGGATGGCTCAAGCCAAGACGCCGTTTGTTGCTAGTGAGTCTCATCACAGCCGGTGGCGCTAGTGGGATGCAAGTTGCAGTGCGCCGAAGACCGGATCCTGGGTGAGGACCTGCAAAGTGTCGAGGCCTCGGCTGGCAAGGGCTATCCGCATGGCCGTCTGCAAGGTGGGCTGGTTCATCCCGAGGCCACCGCCGAGGACAATGGGCCCCTCGATGTTCAGTTGCCCGGCGCATCTTGCCGCCAACGAGGCAAGATCTGCACCCGCTTGGAGAATCATGTCCAAAGCACCTGTGTGCCCCGCTGCCGCGCACTCAAAGACAATCGGTGATTTGGAAGCCCAAAACTCGCGTCCCGCGTCGCCATGGAAAAGGGCAATCAAACCCTCCGGGCCGAGGAGTCCACAAGATTTCAAGAGCGCTTTCGTCAGTTCGTCGGCGCGCAGCCCATCGTTCATGCGCTCGAGGCTGTACCTCACCGCTTCACGAGCAAACCAGTAACCACTGCCTTCGTCGCCAAGCAAGTAACCCCAGCCGCCCGCACGTGCTTGGTCCTCACCGTTGGTGCCCCAGGCCGCCGATCCAGTGCCGGCGATCACGGCGATTCCAGTGCTGCATCCTGCCGCAGCCAGGAGAAGGCGCGTGTCATGGACAACGGAGACGACGGCGTCGGGAGCCAATGGTTGGATCAGTTCCCTCAGTGCGTTCGCGTCTTCGGCCGTGTCGATCCCGCCGGAACCAACCACCACCCGCGCAACGGACCCGCCCTGGAGGGTAGCGAAGACACCCTCCAGGTTGCTGCGGGCTTGGGCGCGGCTCACGTTCTGGACATTGGCGCTGCCGCCGGAAGTATCGGCAACGGCGGTGCCATCCAGCCATTTGATGCCGCGTGTCTTTGAACCTCCGATGTCCAAACCTACGACTGTGCCGATGCCGCCTGGTGCCACTAGCTCGGGTCCGCGCGGTAGAAGTACATCTCCCGAGATCCCGAAGGGGCATCCCAGCCTTGGGCGAACATCCAGGTTCCGCCGAATTTGAGCAGGCCGCCCCAGGCCAGTGAGCCTCCTCTGTGCATCGCTTTCTGGGTGAACGGTTGGTTCACGTTATAGAGCGCCTGTGCGGCAGAGAATTGGCCGTCTGCGTCGCCGTAGAAGAAGTCGAGCACGAGCTTGCCGCCGTCGCTCCCGTCGCGGTCGCCGTCGTCGACAATGGCGCAGGCCACTTCGTGCAAAGAGCCGCCCAGCGGCCCAAGGTCCAGGTACTCCTGCGGTTCAAACGTCCAGTTCACCATGTCGGTGGACCGTCCCACATGGGTGGTTCCGCCGCAGCCCTCGGACAGATACATCAGGTAGTGACCACCGATCTTGACGGCGTCGCCCTGGGCGTTCCGGGGGATGACGGCCCCCTTGGCCCAGAACCGCGAAACCTCGTAAGGGACAGCGAGGCCGAGCTTTTCCCAATGGATCAAGTCGTCGGACACCGCAACATTGATGTCGCAGCCGACATCGCCAAGGGGATAGACATCCGGGTCCTGGCCAGCCTGCTCCTCGCTGCGGTCGATCGTCCAGATCCCGTTGTAGAACATGTAGTAACGGCCATTGGCCTGGTACACCTTGGGATCTTCGCAGCCAAGGATCTCATTGTCCTGGGTGGGGTAGATCACGGGATTGGACGGGCTGTCCTGCCACCCCGTTTCGGGATCGTAGATTGCGACGCCGATCCGGCTGGAAACTGATTCCTTGCGCGGGGATGCGCGGTAGAAGAGGTAGAGCTTGCCGTCGCGCTCCATGACGGAGGGATTGAAGATTGAATCCGCGGTCCAGCCGATGCCGGTTGGATCGGCCCAGTCCTGCACTTGCCGGAACGTCAGGGAATCGTCCTTGCGGAACGGACCCACAGCCCATTCCGGGTGCTCGGGATACTCGGCGGAAAACTGGTCGGTGGAAATGGTGTCGGTCAGCGGATTGCTGAACGTGAGTGCTCCCTCGTAGCTGTGGAACAGGGCTTCTTTGGTGATTTTCTGCATGGGTTCTTCCTGTGGGGACTTGCGAAGGCTGGGAGCCGGTGGCGTGGGCCCACACCGGCGAGGGCCCCGGCCTGTGGCGGTGGCTGGGAGCCGGTGGGGACTAGTAGCGGACCAGGGTCACCCAGGTGAACCCACCAGGGTATACAGTGACGCGGCCGGAGTGGTCTGCGCCGTTCTGGTCTGGACCTGGTGTGACGGGCTGGCCGGAAGCGTCAAAGGCCTGCTGGCTCAAATGGAACCCTTGGGGCATGTCCACTTTTCGATCGGTGATTCCCGACGCGGCGCTGATGTACAGGGTTGATTGGCCTCCGGGGCCGGAGACGGAAACCGAGGAGATCTGCGGCTGTAGCAGCACGCCGTCGATCGACACGTCGCTTGCGGTCTTGGCGGTCAGGCTATCTTGGCCCGCGGGTATTGCATGGTGGAGGGAGAAGGGGAAGAGCTTGCCCGGAGCTGCCGTGATGCCTTGCTCGCCGGCGCCACCGTTGGGCGTGGTGCCGAGGAAAGTGCTCCCGGATGTCCACGACGTCGTTCCGGCGGCTTCCGGGCGCTGGTTCACGATCGGGTAGGCATTCCGTGCCTGGTCCGAGACCGGGACTGGTATCTTCAGGGTGCCGCCCGCGTTGAGGGCGACGTATGCGCCGCCGGACCAGTTCGCCTCACCGGTCCATGCGGAGGCAGGCTTGACTACTGCGCCGCCGGTGATGGTTCCGGATTCGGCTTCGGCCACCTTGAGCCCGTCTGTCCCCACGGTGCTGCTGATCCCCAGGGCCTTTGCCTTGAGCTCCGGATTGGCGTCCAAAGCGAGCATGGACAACAACGTGTGGATGGTGGATTCCGCCCCGGAGTTGGGGTTGACGCGGCCGTCCGTTTCGATGCCGTCGATCGCCGTGCCGCTTGCCGGGTTGTAGGCGGGCTTTCCACTGCGGTTGGCACCGAAGTACCAGCCGGCAGCAACTGCTGCGACGTCCAGCAGGCCGGGAGCATTCGCGGCCTTGGCGGTCGCCACAAGTCCTTCAACCCGCGAGTCCACGCCGTAGGCTATCTGCGCCTCACCCGGGGTCGGGCTCCAGGCATTGTCCGGTCCGCCCGCGGCGAGGAGCTGCGGAGTGAATTGGGCGGAGTCCTTCACGGCGGCGGTCAGCAGGTCAGGCCGATGCAGTACCGGGGACGCATTCGCTACGGCGGCCGCGGCCATTCCGCCCCAAGCGTGCCACAGGGTTCGGGACTGGCTCCACGGAAGAATCGCGCCGAAGGGCCACTGCTGAACCGATCCCGAGGACATCGCGGCGATACCCTCGGTGAGCTGGCTCAGGGCGGTAGCGGCAGCGCCGTCGTCGGGCGCGGCCTTTGAATAGGCGGAGAGTCCGAGCACGGCTTCGGCGGAGGCGTCCGCCCCTCCGATGATCAGCCAGGCAGGGACCTTGGCGCCGTCGGCAATGTCGTACTTTCCGTACTTGGCGAGGGACTGCTTGTTCAGGGACGCGACGGCGAGGTCCATCCTGGACTGCAGGAACGCGGCAAACTGGGGATCGGCGGACTTGAACGCCGCATACCCTTCGCCCAGCGCCCACACGGTCCGGGCCAGCCAGTACGACTCGGCTGAATCGCTGGGGTCGGGAAGTTCCACCGGCTTGGCACTCGGGGTGAGTGTGCCGTCGGCCTGCTGCCACAAGACCACGTTTCCGGCGTTGGGGCCGGAAGCCGTCTGCAAATATGTCAGCTCTCGCAGCACGTCGAAGGCACGGGTGCGGCTCGAGGCGTCGCCGGTCTGCTGCCAATGGCGCAAGTAGACGACGGCGGTGCGCGCAACGTCGTCCGCGTTGAAGGCCCCCTGGCTCCAGTAGCCTGTGGCCGGGTCCTTGGAACCTCCTCCTACCCGCGTGTAGCTGCCGTCGGCATTCTTGTTGGCGTAGGTCCACGGTGCTTGAGCTGCGGGATGGTCACCGATCTGGTACGTCGTGTGGCCATCCACAGCGTGAAGGGGAACCGTATCCAGCAGGAAATTCAGGTGGGACAGATTGGTCAGCGGTGCCTGCGATACCGACGCCGGTGCCAGCGGCACAGCGGGCTGCGTCACCGGAGCTTGGGCCGGCTGCGTCGCTGACGCCACTCCCGCCCCGGCCCCGGCCAGGAGCATCGACAACGTTGCAATAACTGCGACCGGGGCGGATTTCAGCCGTGCATTAACAAGGGGAGGTGTCATGTCTAACTCCTATGGGCGTGGAAGAAGGGCAGGACTACTGAAGCAGGGTGGTGCCTAGGCGCGGTCCAGCCGCGCCACGCCGATCTTCGAATCAGCCATGCCATAGAAGACGAACAACTGCTCGCCGATTTTCTCTATTGCGGTGGGGAAAACGACGTTGGGGACGATGCCCGAAATCTCGTCTTCCGTTTCCGGCGCGAGGAGCGGCTTGTCGCTGCGGGCGATCACGATCGAGGGATCGTCACTGTTGAGGATCATCGCAGCGGCCGAGTAGTTGACGTTCTGCTGGTGGTCGAAGGCAGACTTTTCCATCGACCCGGTGACGCCGTGGTAGATCAGGAGCCAACCCTCGTCGACGCGGATCGGTGCGGGTCCGCCGCCGATCTTGAGTTCTTCGAAGGGGAACTCGCTCAGGGCTACGAGCTTGTGCTTGCGCAGGTGAACGAGGTTGCGGATGTCCCTTTCGACGTCGGCAACTGCGACGTAGGAAATCCAGATACCCGGGCGGTTGTCATCGAGGCCGGCCGGCAGGTGCTCGCCTTCGCCCTCGCGGATCCACCCAAGGTCCCACATGGGGCGGTGCAGCAAGGCATAGGAAGGAACGCCGTCGGGATCGTTGACCGGTTCCGGGAAGAACACAGCGTCCTTGTTGGCGAACAAGTTCAAGTCCATGGACAAGTCCGCCTGGTACTCGAAATGGCAGGGCCCCAGGCGGTCCCACGTGCGCAGGTCTTCGGAATGGGCGAAGGCCAGGCGGGGACCAAGCGGTCCGTAGGCAACATAGGTCATCAGGTGGCGGCCGAGGGACGGTACCCAGGTGACGCGGGGATCTTCCGTTCCTGCGTTGTTGAGGCCGCGTTCCCACCCTTCGTCCGGTGCCAGGACAACGCCCTGGCGTTCGACGCCGGACGGGACGCCGTCGTCGCCGATGATCACTTTGGCGAGCCCGACGCGGGAGACATTGCCCTTAGCGACCAGGCGCGGCAGCAAGTACAGCTCACCGTCCGGTCCGCGGCCGCTGGCCGGGTTGAGGACGCCTTCGGCTTCGAACTCGTTCCCGTCCTCCGGGGTCATGATGACGCCGGCGCGGGTGAGGGTGAACGGGACAGTGGGGAGTGCTGAAGTCGAGGAAGTCATAGAGCTTAGCCCTTTACGCTTGATCCGATATTGGTGGAAATGAATTGGCGCTGGAAGAAGATGAACAGCGCGACGGCGGGGGCCGCGAGAACGCAGGCACCGGCAAGGATCGCGCCGAACGGGTTGGATGCCGTGGCGGCAATGTTCGAAATGTAGTTCGCCAGTGAGACGGCGAGCGGCTGAATGGCTTGGTCCTTGGTGACGAGGAACGGCCACAGGAACTCATTCCACGGGCCGATGAAAGTCAGCAGAACTGCCGTGACAATGGCGGGCCGGACCAGGGGGATCGCGATCTGCCAGAGGATCCTCAGCTCGCTGGCTCCGTCGATGCGGGCGGCCTCGAACAAAGTGGAGGGCAGCTGCATGAAGTACTGACGGAAGACGAACACTGCGGTGGAATTGATCGCGAACGGGAGGATCATGCCGAGATACGTGTCCGCGAGTCCGTAGTCCCGGACGATCATGACATACAGCGGGATGAGCAGGAGTTGGAACGGAATCATCTGCACCAGCAGCATCATCCCGAAGACAAACCCTTTACCGCGGAATTGCATCTGGGCAAGCGCGTAGCCCACCAGGAGCCCGAACACCACCGTGAAGAAAATGACGCCACCGGTGAAAACACCCGAGTTGACCAGGCCTTTCAGCAGGTCGATCGAGTTGTTGATGTTGCTGTAATTCTCACCGGTGATGTTTGCCGGACTAGGGAAGGCGCCGCCCACGGAAGTGTCCGGGGAGGTCTGCAACGAGCCGATGAACATGTAGTAGAACGGGAAGAGGAAGACGAACGCTCCAAGGGCCAGCAGCACGAAGCTGCCCACGCCCAGGTTCTTGCGCTTCGCCACGGAACTGCCCTTGCGGGGAGCCTCGGAGCCCGGTGTCGGGGCTTCGGAAGTCGTTCCTTCGGGAGCGCCGGCACGTGGCCGGCGGGCGCCGTCGTCGTCGTTCCTGAGGGGCGTCTTGTTGAAAATAGACACGTCAGTCCTCCTTCCCGCCTACGAGGCGTTTCTGGATCAGGGCGATCAGCAACACGCCGATCACCAGCACCACACCGAGCGCTGCTGCCACATCGGGATTCCCCTGCAGGATTCCCTTCTGGTACATCAGGAACACCGGCGACGTCGAGGCTCCATCCGGGCCGCCTCCGCCAGTGAGCAGATAGGGCTCCGTGAACAGATTGGCTCCGGTGATGGTGGCAAGCAGGGTCACCAGCACGCTGGCCGAGCGCACTCCCGGAACGGTGATGTTCCAGAACTGGACCCATTTGTTCCCGCCGTCCACCGAGGCGGACTCGTAGAGCTCGTCCGGGATGTTCTGTAGAGCCGCCAAGTAAAGCAGGATGAAGAATCCCAACTGCTTCCACGTCACGTACAAAGCAACGGTTGGCATTGCCAGCCAGGAGTTCGTCAACCACGAGGGGTTCGGGGCCAGCGGCCCCAGAATGGCGTTGACCAGCCCGTCCTGCTGGAACAGGAACAGCCAAACCCCGACGACGGCGACGCTCGCCGTGACGTACGGCACGTAGTAGCTGACCCGGAAGAAGGTCTTGAGCCGCGTCACGCGGTTCAAGGCGTTGGCCAGGACCAGGGACAGCCCTACGGTCAGCGGCACGTTGATGATCAGGAAGATGCCGATATTGGCGAAGGAACGCTGTACTTCAGGATCAGACAGGACGGTTATGTAGTTGTCCAACCCTACGAAGGGCCGGTCAACCTGGACGCCCGGAGCGGTGAAGAAGAACTGGTGGAAGGAGATGTAGACGGCGTACCCCAGGGGATATGCCAGCACTCCAAGGACGAAGATGACGTAGGGGGCGCTGAACAGCAGTCCCAGCGGCTGGCGGCCCAGGAAGTTCTTGCGTTTCCTGGGCGCCTGCCGCTGGTCCACGGTCCGCCCGGCAGTGTCTCCCGTGGCGGGACCCCCAGCTGAGCGAAGTGACATGGGGATTCGCCTGCTACTTCTGGGCTGCCAGTTGGTTGATCTTGTCAGAAGCACCCTTGAAGGCGTCATCGATGCTCTGGTTGCCGAAGATCACGGACTTGCTCCAGGCGTCACGGAAGGTCTGCCAGATCTGGACTGAGTTGGAGACGTTGGGGACTTCCACGGTGCGTGCGGCTTCGTCGGCGAAGGTCTTGTAGGCCGGGTTCTGGCTGAAGTAGTCCGCGTACGTGGTGGCCAAGTCCTTGCGCATCGGCATCTGGCCGGTAGCGGAGAGGAGCTTGCCGTCTTGTTCCTTGCTGGTGGCGAACTTCATGACCTCCCACGCGGTGCCCTGGTTCTTGCACGAGGAGTACATGGCGATGTTCTTGGCGTCAGAGAAGGTGGAGCCGTTGGTCTGGGCTTGAGTACCCGGGACCGGAACCGTGCCCCAGTTCACCTTGCCCTTGTAAGCGGCGACAGCCCAGGGGCCGGCGAGGGACATGCCGGCCTTGCCGTCCGCGAAGGAGTCTCCCTTGTACGCTTCCTTGGATGCCAGGTTCTCCTTGTAGAGGGTCTGGAACATCGTGGCGACCTGCTTGCCTTGATCGCTGTCAAAGGTGGACTTGCCATCCTTGAGCAGTGTGGTCCCGCCCGAATTGGCTGCATAGAACGGGTAGAAGTCGAACCAGGGCTGGTAGAAGTCACTCGTGGGCGAAGGCCACACGGCATTGGCGACTGCGCCGGACTTCACGAGGGTGCGGGCAGTGTCCAGGAACTCAGACTGCGTGGCAAGCTTGGGGTTTGCCGGGTCCAGGCCGGCCTTCGCGAAGACGTCCTTGTTGTAGAAGAGGACCACCGGGTTGGACTTCCAGGGAAGCTGGTACGTCTTGCCGTCGGATGACTTGTACTGATTGGCGAGATCGCCGGTGCGGTCCTTGATGTACTGGGCGCCGTCGGGGAAGGAGTCCAGCGGGACCAAACCACCCTGCTTCTGGAACTGTGGCACCGCCACCGGGGCAGTGTTGAAGACCAGGCAAGGAGCATTGCCGGCGGTAATTGCTGCCCCGATGACCTCTTCGGAGCTCTTGCCTGCCGGGATTTCCTGAGCATCGACTTGCTGGTCCGGGTGGGCTGCGTTCCATGAGGCCACCATGTCCTTGCCCCACTTCACCTCGAACTCGTTGTTGGAGTACCAGATCTTGATGGGACCCTTGGCCGTGGTGGCAGAGTTCGCTCCAGAAGCTGTGCTGCTGGAGGCGCCTCCACCGCATGCTGCCAGGCCTGCTCCGATAACTGCAATAGCGGTAAGGGAGAGGACTCTCGAACTAATTTTTCCGTGCTTCATTGCAGCTCCTTTTGGGGTGAAAACTGAAAATGCGGCGGCGAGATTGCCTTCAACGGGAATGGCAAATAACCCCACCCAATTGCGGGTAAATCGGTATTCGTAAGACTGGACGTGGGAGGCGGCTAGTTTTTCGGCATGCTGGGGGCTGGCCCGGTGGAGGCGCGGACTACCAGTTTGGGAGACGGGAGATAGACGTCTTCCGCAGGAGCTCCGCCGAGGAGGCTCAGCAACTGCTGGGCGGCAACACGCCCCCAGAGCAGCGGATCGGCGGGGACAGTGGTCAACGGAGGGTTGAGGTACCTGGCGAGCTCGGTGTCGTCGTAGCCCGTGATGGATAGATCATCGGGAACAGTCAGTCCGAGGGACTGGGCGTAGGACTGTCCGGCAGTGGCCATCAGGTCGTTCGCGTAGATGATCGCGGTGGGCCGTTGGGCCGAGCGAAGCAGTTCCGCAGTAGCCGCCAATCCGCCGGCTGCGGTGAAGTCCGCCTCAATGAAGGAGCCGGCCTCGAGCCCGGCTTTGGACATGGCGTTTTGCCAAGCCAAGCGACGGCTTCGGCCGTGAATGTAAGTCTGCGGTCCGCCCACGTGCCCGATTCTGTTGTGTCCCAGGGAAACCAGATGCTCGACGGCGGCCGCAATGCCTTCAGTGTCGTCCATGCAGACAGCAGGGAACGGCGAGGAGGTTTCGGGCCGATTAAGGGTGACGGCCGGAATCTTGAGGCTCTTCAACAGAGCAATCCGGGAGTCGTCAACCCTCATGTCCGTAAGGATGACCCCGTCCACGCGGCTGCCGGCGGCCAGCTTCCGATAGCCCAGTTCCTCGGCTTCGGCGCTGGCGGCGACCGTCAGGACCAATGCGTATTCGTGCTCAACCAACGTGGTCTCGATCCCGGCGATGAACGCGGGGAAGAAGGGGTCTGTTCCCAAAAGGCGGGGATCCCTTGCCACCACGAGCCCGACGGCGAAGGCTTTGGCCGAAGACAGGCTCTTGGCGCGAAGATTCGGCTTCCACCCCAGTTCCCGGGCTACCCTGAGAATGCGTTCCCGGGTGTCATCACTGACGCCGGGCTGCCCATTCAACGCGTACGAGACGGCACCCTTGCTCACTCCGGCTGCCTGCGCAACGTCGTTGATGGTCACTGTCATGTTTGCCTCATTGCCACTTGGTGATTGGGGTCACTGAACCGGTTTTGTTATATCTACTGAACCGGTTCAGGGAACTCTTGTCAAGAGCAAACAAGAAGTTGGTAAGTATTTGCGGGTCGTTCATTAGTGCCCGCAGACACTGGCGGCCGCGCCGTCGTCGGGGCGGCCTCCAGTCTCAGGGCGCTACGGGTTGTTAGTGCTCGGAACCTGCCGCGGCAGCTTTCTTGGCGTCCTTCTTGGCGTCCTTCTCTGCGCGCAAGGCCTCCGCCTCGTGCTGTTCCTCGGCCTTTTCCTGGTGGATGACCTCCGCGAGGAGCTTCTCCATCTCCTTGGCCACGCCCGCGGCGGAGGCCGGGTTCTGCCCGGTGACCAACCGCTCGGAGACAACGACCTTCTCTTCGAAGACTTCGGCGAAGAGGTGGATCGCACCCTGTTCCTTGAGCCGGTCTGCCAGGAAGAACGGGATGATCTTTTCCATCCCTGCGGCAACTTCTTCGTCGTTGGTGAAGGCGGCCACCTCCCGGCCCCCGACGAGCCGGAACCCGTCGGCCAGATCCGCGTTCACCAAACCCGCGGGTCCGTGGCAGACTGCGCCCACCACACCGCCGGCGTCGTAGACGCTGGCAACCAGGTTCTGCAAACCTTCGCTGTCCGGGAAGTCCCACATGGCGCCGTGGCCGCCCACGAGGAAGACTGCGTCGTACTGGCCCGGATCAACGATGTCCACGCGGGCAGTGTTGTAGAGGCCGGCGCGTGTGGCCTCGTCCTGGGTGAAGGCAACCTGGATGGGATCTTGCGAGTCCACTTCATCGCGCGGGGGCTGGCCGCCCTGGATGGATGCGAAGTCGACGAAGTGCCCGGAATCCTTGAAGACCTTCCAAGGATGTGCAGCCTCGGCCACGTTGTAGCCGGTCTTCTTTCCCGTATCGCCGAGCTCGGAAACGCTGGTCAGTACCATGAGGATTTTCTTCATGAAGTGCTCCTTTCGTCCCAATCCACCCTACGCCTGACCCAAATTCAGGCCCACCCCCGGCGCTGGGGGACCCAAGTAGCTCGCAGTTGTTGTCGTTATGAGGCCTCTGAACGACAACAACTGCGAGCTAGTTGGGACCTAGAGGCGGAGACTCAGCAGCCCTCGAAATCCGTGAGCACCTTGACCTTTTCGGCCGACGCCGAGGCCGGGTCGAAGGCATAGCCGAGCCATTCCCGTGCCAGCCTGCTGGCTAGTTCCACCCCGACTACGCGCTGGCCCATGGTGAGCACCTGGCAATCGTTGGACAGGATGGAACGCTCCACGGAGAAGGAATCGTGGGCCGTGGTGGCGCGGATACCGTCCACTTTGTTCGCTGCGATGGCCACGCCGATTCCTGTGCCGCAGAACAGGATGGCCCGGTCTGCGTGGCCGTCCCGGATGAGCTCGCCCGCCTTGATCCCGACGTACGGATAGGGGGTGGTGAAGTCTTCCATAGAGTCGCTGCGGTTGACGCCGATGTCGATGATTTCGCTGACCCGGGGATCGTCCCGCAGGTCCGCCATGATCCGGTCTTTGTAGTCCACGCCTGCTTCATCGGCGCCCAGGATGAGTCGGAAACCCATGGTCTGTCCTTTCGCGGTCATGCGATGGCTCCGGCGCGCTTGCCGGTAGTAGAGCCAGCGCCCGCAGCGGAGCCCGCATTCTCAGGGCGCACAAGGTGCGGTCCCATGACTGTGAAGATCATCGCCAAAGACGTGGCTCCGGGGTCGGCTGTGCCCACGCTCTTTTCGGCGAGCGGCCGGGCCCGTCCTTTGAGCGGACGGAGCGAGGCTGTGGCTTGCGCAGCCGAGGTGGCCGCTGCGGCAGCTTCAGCCCAGGCAACATCCGGAAGGACACCCTCGGAGACGCGCTTGCTGAAGGTTTCGGCGAAGGGGAGCAGGGCATCCACCATGGTCTTGTCAGCGCTGCCGCGGTGCTGGTGGCTTAAGCACCCGACGGCGAAAGGCGGCCTTGCGCTCGCCGCGCTTCCGTTGGGGCATCTCCGTGCTTGTCGCCAAAATCACGTTACATGTAACATTGATGCTATGGCAGTCAGAGATCGGGTTAGTGAGTACCGTAAGCGGATGCGCGAACACGGCTTCCGCCCAATCCAGGTGTGGGTTCCAGACGTTCGAGCCGATGGATTTGACGCCGAAGCACATCGGCAAGCTGCCGCCGCCGCAGCTGCTGACCGTCACTCCGATGACCAGGAGTTCATCGAGGCTGTGTCAGCGCCCTGGGACGAAGTGTGAACCGCGGCGAACTCTGGACCGTGGCCGGCGGCGTCTACGCTTCCAAGCCACGGCCAGCGCTGGTCATCCAGGATGACCGATTCGACGTCACCGATTCCGTCACGGTTCTTCCCCTGACAACAACCCTGATCGATGCACCCCTCCTGCGGGTCAGTGTCTCAGCCTCGGAGTTGTCCGGCTTGCGGCAGGAAAGCCACGTGATGATCGACAAGTTGACGACGGTACGCCGTTCAAACGTGCAAAGCCGAGTCGGCCGCTTGACGGCCGCTCAGCTCGTTGAGATTGAAAGGGCTTTGCTGGTGTTCCTCGGACTTGCCGGCTAGCACATCGTCGGGGCCCCGACGGCGCTTGCTGCGCTTACGATGGGGGTCACTGCCAGTACCCCTCAGGACAGAGACTCCCTCGTTTTCTTCGTAGGCTGTTTCCTTAAACCATGACTCGCCCCGAAACCACCTTGCCGGCTCCGGTTCCGCCCTCGGCCATGGCCGATGCGCCACGGGCACGGCTCACGCTCATGATTGCGTCGCTTGGGTTCTTCCTGATCACCCTCGACATCCTGATCGTCAATGTCGCGCTCACCAGCATCGGCAAAGAACTCGGGGGCGGAACGTCAGGCCTGCAATGGGTGATCGACGGCTACACGCTGATGTTCGCCGCGTTGTTGCTGTTCGCAGGGAACCTGTCGGATCGGATCGGCGCGAAAAGGGCGCTGGGATGGGGTAGCGCACTGTTCCTCGTGGCGTCCGTTGCCTGCGCACTCGCGCCGACCTCGGCGGTGCTCATTGCCGCCCGCTTCCTCCAAGGAGGTGCGGCATCGATCATGCTGCCGGCGTCGATGGCGCTGATTCGGCAAGCCTTTCCCGATCCCCGCCGTCGCGCACATGCCCTCGGGATCTGGGCAGTCGGCGGTGCCGTGGCCGGAGCCGTGGGACCCCTTGTCGGCGGCCTCCTCACTACGCTGGACTGGCGGCTCGTGTTCGGCATCAACCTTCCCGTGTGCATCGCGATGCTGGTGCTCCTGGCTTCTGTTGCAACATCGCCCCGGCGGCCGACTCCGTTCGACTGGGCCGGTCAGGCAGCGGCCATCGTTGCCTTGACCGCGTTGATGTACGGCCTCATCACAGGAGGGACCGAGGGCTTCGGAACGGTACCCGTCATAGCCAGCCTGGCGCTCGCAGCCATCAGCCTCGCGGCCTTCCTCTTGATCCAGGCGCGCGGCCGGCACCCGATGATGCCGCTTGAGCTGTTTCGATCCACCGGCATGAGAATCTCGCTCTCGGTCGGTTTCGCATTCATGGTGGGACACTTCGGCACCGTCTTTGTTGTCAGTCTTTTCCTCCAACAGCACCTCGGGCTGACACCGCTCCAGGCAGGTTTCACGTTCCTTCCTTCCGCGGCGTTCAGCATCGTCGGCAACATCGTCAGCGGAACCCTATCGAACCGCTTCGGGACGCGGGTGCCGGTGGTCGTCGGATTGACTTCCATGGTCGTAGGACTCACCGCGATGCTTCTCACGGCGCCGCTTGGATCGCCGCTACTCGTCGGTACCTTCCTGATTTTCACGGGTTCCGGTGGATCAATCGCGATGCCGCAGGTCACCGCCGTCGTGCTCGCGAGCGTCCCGAGCGAAAAGGCAGGCACGGCAAGCGCCGTCTTCAACACCTTCCGCCAGGTGGGCGGCGCGGTCGCCATCGCCGTCTTCGGCGCCCTCATCGCCGACCGCAGCAACTTCGTCCACGGAATGCAGACCAGCTTCATCATCGCGGCGTCGCTTCTCCTTCTCACCGCGCTAGCCAGCCTCTTCATCCACTCACCGGGCGCCGCCAAGAGCTAGCCAGCCGTCCCGTTTAGTCACCCGCCCACGTAAGCCGCCAGGTGCTCGCCGGTGAGGGTGGAACGCCCGGCAACCAGATCTGCGGGCGTGCCCTCGAAAACGATCTGGCCGCCGTCGTGACCCGCGCCCGGGCCGAGGTCGATGATCCAGTCGGCATGCGCCATGACGGCCTGGTGGTGCTCGATGACGATGACCGACTTCCCGGAGTCCACGAGCCGGTCCAGCAAGCCCAGCAGCTGTTCGACGTCGGCGAGGTGCAAGCCCGAGGTGGGCTCGTCGAGAACGAGCACGCCGCCCTTTTCGCCCATGTGGGTGGCGAGCTTGATCCGCTGCCGCTCGCCTCCGGAAAGGGTGGTGAGCGGCTGGCCGAGGCTGAGGTATCCGAGTCCGACGTCGGCGAGCCGCTTGAGGATCGCGTGGGCTGCCGGGATCCTGGATTCGCCCGCGGAGAAGAACTCCTCGGCCTCTTTCACCGACATCGCCAACACCTCCGCGATGTTGCGCCCGCCGAGCCGGTACTCGAGCACCGATGCCTGGAACCTCTTGCCTTCGCATTCCTCGCACGGAGTGGCGACGGTGTCCATGAATCCGAGATCCGTGTAGATGACGCCCGCGCCGTTGCAGGTGGGGCATGCTCCCTCGGAGTTCGCGCTGAACAGCGCCGGCTTCACGCCATTGGCCTTCGCGAACGCCTTGCGGATGGGCTCGAGCAGGCCGGTGTAGGTCGCGGGGTTGCTCCGCCGCGAGCCCTTGATTGCCCCCTGATCAATAGAAACGACGCCGTCCCGCTTGGACAGTGAGCCATGGATCAATGAACTCTTCCCCGAACCGGCGACGCCCGTGACGACAACCAGGACCCCGAGCGGAACGTCGATGTCGACGTCGCGCAGGTTGTTCTCGCTCGCGCCACGGATCTCCAGTGCGCCGGCGGATGTGCGCACCGTCTTCTTGAGGGTTGAGCGATCCTCAAGGTGACGTCCGGTCAGGGTGCCGCTGGCCCTCAGCCCTTCGAGGGTGCCTTCGAAGACCACTTCTCCACCGGCGGTGCCCGCGCCGGGACCGAGGTCGACGACGTGGTCGGCGATCGCGATCGCCTCCGGTTTGTGTTCCACGACCAGCACGGTGTTGCCCTTGTCCCGCAGTTGCAGCAGCAGCTTGTTCATGCGCTGGATGTCGTGCGGATGCAAGCCGATGGTGGGCTCGTCAAAGACGTAGGTGACGTCGGTGAGCGAGGAGCCCAGGTGCCGGATCATCTTGGTGCGCTGTGCCTCGCCGCCGGAGAGCGTACCCGCCGGCCGGTCGAGCGAGAGATAGCCGAGCCCGATCTCCGCGAAGGAGTCGAGGAGGTGCCGCAGCCCTTTGAGGAGCGGTGCCACCGACGGTTCGTCGAGACCGCGCACCCATTCGGCGAGGTCGCTGATCTGCATCGAGCATGCGTCCGCGATGCTGATTCCCTTGATCTTCGACGAGCGGGCCGCTTCTGTGAGCCGGGTGCCATCGCAATCGGGACACGTCGTGAAGGTGATGGCCCGCTCCACGAAGGCGCGGATGTGTGGCTGCATTCCCTCCGGGTCCTTGGAGAGCATGGACTTCTGGATCTTGGGAATCAGGCCCTCGTAAGTCAGGTTGATTCCCTCGACCTTGATCTTGGTGGGCTCCTTGTGCAGCAGGTCGTGGAGTTCCTTTTTGGTGTACTTGCTGATCGGCTTGTCCATGTCGAAGAAGCCGGAGCCGCTGAAGATGCGGCCATACCAGCCGTCCATGCTGTAGCCGGGGATGGTGAGTGCGCCCTCGGCGAGCGATTTGCTGCCGTCGTAGAGTGCGGTGAGATCGAAGTCGGTGACCGAGCCCCGGCCTTCGCAACGCGGGCACATGCCGCCGGTGATGTTGAAACTCCGCCGCTCCTTCGTCGTCGTGCCACCGCGCTCGAAGGTGACCGCTCCCGCGCCGGAGACTGAAGCGACGTTGAACGAGAACGCCTGGGGCGACCCGATGTGCGGTTGGCCAAGCCGGCTGAAGAGCATGCGAAGCATGGTGTTCGCATCGGTGGCAGTACCGACAGTGGAACGGGTGTTCGCGCCCATCCGCTCCTGGTCGACGATGATCGCCGTCGTGAGTCCTTCAAGCAGGTCCACATCCGGCCGCGCCATGGTCGGCATGAACCCTTGCACGAAAGTGCTGTACGTCTCGTTGATCATGCGCTGCGACTCCGCGGCGATCGTGGCGAACACGAGGGAGCTCTTGCCCGAACCGGAGACGCCCGTGAACACGGTCAACCGGCGCTTCGGCAGCTCGATGCTGATGTCCTTGAGGTTGTTCTCCCGCGCGCCCTGCACGCGAATCAGATCGTGGGTGTCGGCAGTATGCAGCTCAGGCGACTGCGTCTCCGTGCTCGTGGCCGTGCTCATTGTGTCTCCATCTTTACGCGGGGTCGTCTTCGCGGTCTTCGTCGGTGCCTGGTTGGCTATTGAGGATCCTGAAGCAGCCCGAGGACGTTGCCGTCGGGGTCGGTCACGGTGGCAACCAGACGGCCGCCCCCGACGTCGCGGGCTGCTTCCTTCAGGGTAGCGCCGGCGGCAGTCACCTCGGCCAGCTTCGCCTCGATGTCCGAAACGTGCCAGTAGGCGACGGGCGAGGTCATGGCCTGCGGTCCGCCTCCCGGGACGAGCCCGATGTGTTGGCCCGCGACGTCGAAGCCGACGTAATACGGCCCGTCGGCCTGCGGCGGTGTCCCGAGCAAAGCGGTGTACACCGCCTTCGCCGCGGCGAGGTCGGAAACGGGATGCAGCACGGTCTTGATTCCCTCGTTGGAAGAGTCGCTCATGATCACTCCTGAAGTCATTAGGGGACGAAGCTGGCGTGGACGGTGTTGTCCATGACCGCCATTCTAGGCGCGGCCCGGGAGCGGCGCTTCTCCATTCCTGACCGGTCTGGGGCCGGGAGATTCCTTGTATGGACATCCCTGTCGAGCGGTGCCACGATGGCCGAACATGGCCCCTGGCGTACCGTGCCAGGGCAAAAGCGAGGCTGGAGGAACCAATGTCGGATTCCGATCTCGATCTGATGGTGGAGAAATACCATCGAGCGCTTGATGCGTTCGTCAAGGGAGACCCGGAGCAGCAGAAGAAGCTGTTCTCAAAGCGGGACGACGTCACGCTCGCCAATCCGCTCGGGCCGCCTGCGCGGGGCTCGAGTGCGGTCGAGGCGACCATGGATCGGGCGTCTTCCGGGCTGAGGGAGGGTGAGCCCATCAGATTCGAGCGAATCTCCGGGTACGTCGGGACGGAGCTTGCGTACATCGTCGAAATTGAATGGGCACGGGCCAAGGTTGGCGGGTCTGATGAGGTGTCCCCGATACCCCTTCGGGTGACGACGATCTTCCGCCGGGAAGAAGGTGAGTGGATGGTCCTCCACCGTCATGCGGATCCCATACTTTCCCCGCGGCCAATCGAGTCGATCGTCCAGGCCTAGGCGCTCCCGAGGTGCCGGATCAACGCGTCGAGGATCGGCACCTGCCCGCCCACCAATTTGGCGCGGGCCTCGGTCTCCATGGCCCACATGGCGTCGTCGATCTCCGGGTAGCTCCGGACAATGCCGGATCCTCGCGGCCACTCCAGCTCGAAGGTGTTGCTCACGATTCTCTCGGGGTCGAAGTCCGACTCCGCCGTGAAAGCCGCCACGAGTTTGCCCGACGGTTGCCGGAAGATGCCCAGCTGGTGATATTCGACGGCGGGCGGGGGAGTGCCCATCTCCTCGGCGAATTCACGCTTGGCGGCCACCAGGGGATCCTCGTCTTCGAGGTATTCGCCTTTGGGAATGGACCACGCGCGTGCATCCTTACGGGCCCAGAACGGGCCGCCCATGTGGGCTATCCACACTTCCAATTCCGCGGTGGAGCTCCGACGGTACAACAGAATGCCCGCGCTTCGAACTGTCATTTGCCCTCCCAGGCATAGGTTATCCGCCGGGTCGGACGGCCGGAACCCGCAGCACTCCCAGGGCCTCGATTAAGTAGGGGACCGGATCCGCATCTGTCCCCGCGGCCCACTGCATCCACGCCTCGAACGTCGCCCCGAGATAGGCGGCGCACAGATAGCCTGCCGCGCTTTCGCTGATGCCTTGCGCCACGAGGTAAAGCCGCGCCCGCTCCCGCTGTGGAGCCAGGGCATCGTAGCTTCTGCTCGCCAGCTCAGGGTGCTCTGCGATCAGGCGCAGGCGCCCGCGCGTGACGGAAAGGTCCGGGATCGCCGAAACCCCGGCGATGGCAGCCGCCCGCAGTCCTGCGAGGATGCCGCCGTCGAAAGTGTCGCCGTCGGACGGGTCCGCTGTGCGAGCGCTCTCCAGTACCTGTCCCGAGGCTTCCACTACCGGTTCCATGCCACCCCAGACGAGGTCAGCCTTGCTGGGGAAGTAGCGGTACAGGCTCTTTCGCCCGATTCCAGCCTCGCGTGCGATGTCCTCCATTGACGTCCGCTCGTAGCCGTTCTCGGCAAAAAGCCGGAGCGCGACGCCGGCCACGACGTCCGGATCAATCGTCGCCGGACGTCCGGTAGAGCGCGCGACGGCGTGCTTCGCATCGCCCGAGGGCATCTCTCCAGTATCCACTCTTACATAATGACACGGAGTGTCATAAGGTGATTGGAACGACACCAAACGTTCGGGAGGAACAACATGGGCAACGAAACCCCATGGCAGGAAGCCGCCGTCAATGGCCGTTTTGCCGGGAAGACAATCATCGTCACGGGAGCGGGCTCGGGCATTGGCCAGGCCACGGCCCTGCGCGTTGCGAAGGAAGGTGGCCGGGTCATTGCCGCCGATATCAGCAAGGAACGCCTGGACGCCTTGGTGGAGGAAAACGGCGGCCTGGACCTGGTGCCCGTGGCCGGCGACATCTCTACCGAGGAGACCGTTGCCGCCGTCGTTGTTGCCGCGGGCGGCCGCGTGGACGCCCTCGCCAACATCGCCGGCATCATGGACAACTTCGCCCCGATCCACGAAGTAGACGACGCCATGTGGGAGCGCGTTTTCCGGATCAACGTCACGGCCCTCATGCGCCTGACCCGAGCTGTGGTGCCGCTGATGCTGGAGGCCGGCACCGGCTCCGTGGTCAACGTCGCCTCCGAGGCAGGGCTGCGCGGCTCCGCGGCTGGTGCCAGCTACACGGCGTCGAAACACGCCGTGGTCGGGCTGACCAAGAACTCGGCCGTGATGTACGGGCCGAAGGGACTCCGCTTCAACGCCGTTGCCCCGGGGCCCACCATTACGAACATCGAGGCGGTGTGGGGATCCCAATTGGCCGCCGAACGCCTCGGTCCGCTCATGCAGGCCACTGTCCCCACCCCGGCGACGGCCGCCCAGTTGGCGGCGTCGATCACCTTCCTGCTCAGCGACGACGGCACCAACGTCAACGGCGCCATCCTCGCGTCCGACGGCGGCTGGTCGGCGCTGTAGGGAAGCTCTTCGCGAGGAGGGGTTCAGTCGCTGTAGCCCTCCGCCGGGTTGGCCAGCCGCGGCTTCGCCACGACCGCAGAGCCAAGTCGGAGCGACACGTCGCATGCCTTGATGAGCGCCTCGTCGTGGGTGGCTATGATGACGGCGGCGCCGCGGGCTGCCTCTTCCTGCAGGAAGAGTGTCACGAGATTGCGGTTGTCGAGGTCGAGGGACGCGGTCGGCTCGTCCGCAAAGATGACGTCGGCGGAGCGGAACATCGCCCGGGCTAGGCCGACGCGTTGCTTCTCGCCGCCGCTCAGAGTTGAAACCTTCTCGCCGGACCGGCCTACAAGTCCCACCCGGTCCAGCGCACTTTCAATGCCCGCCCTGTGGCGCTTCACAAGTCCGAAGATTGGCATCTGCGAGAGGGCAACGTTGTACTCGACAGATTCTTCATCGATGAGGCCGTAATCCTGGAAGACAAAGGCGGCGTGCTGCTGCCAGAACCGACGACGACGCCGGTCGTCCCACCGCGTGGCGTCCCGGCCCCCGACGTGGACCTGCCCGCCGTCGACACGGCGCAGGAGCCCCAGGACATTGAGGAGAGTTGTCTTCCCGCACCCGCTGGGCCCAACAAACGCCAGGGTTTCCCCGGGGGTCGCATGGACGCTTTGTCCTTTGAGAACGTCCTTGCCCTCGATGGTCACTGTGATGTTCTCTGCTTTGATATCCATTGAGTTCCTCCCGGTGCCGTGGTTGACCTACGCTCGCCGGGCGAGTAGTTGTGCGAAGACCCCGCTGGCAAAAGTAATGTGCAGGATGCCGCTCATGAGCGCGTAGAGCGGGACGGCGGCCAAGGCCCACCAGGAGTCACTCTGGCCCGTACCACCGAGCGCAAGGAACATTGCGATGGCGACGACGACAGCCAGCGTCCCTTCCCAGGCGAGCCGTCGCGCGAGCGACTTGGCCCAGGGCCACCCGGCTGTGCGCTGTACGAAATGACGACGGCCCTTGGCAACGGCGTATACGAGCGCCGAGACGGCGGTGCTCATGGTCAGGGCCAGTAGGACCAGCGTAAAGGAGAGAGTTTTCATGCCCGCAGACTGGTTCTGAAGCTGGCTGTTGTACAAGCCAGCGTCGGAGATGCGATCCACCGAAAGGACGACGTTCCCCAACGGGTGGCCAGCGAGGTAATCCCGTACCCAGCGGGCATCGCTGAATGTGAGGTTTCCGCTAGTGAGGAAGCTGCCGATCGTGTCGTCGTCGAAGGTCTCCGCCGGATCATCGACGAGAACGATGAGCGGGTTCTGGAAGTGCGCCAGTTCTCCCAGTTTAGGTGGCAACCCGGGAAAGTCTTTCTGGCCGGTGTAGCGGTAAGTCTTGAACGTGTCCGCGAATCGGTCAAGAGTGCCCACCCTGGTCCAGAGCGGGTACTGACCCTCCAGATGATCTTTGAGGGCGGCGGGCAGCTGAACCGGGGAAATCCGTTCTGCCCGAGTGCCTAACGGATTCCCGGCTGAGGGCGTTGAATCAATGAGGGTTGAAATCACCCTCAGGTAGCTAGGGTTCACCAGGACTGTGCCGTCATATCCGCCAAGGTCGGTGGACGCTCCTTCGTTCAGCGAAATGATATTCGCGGGTTTGAAGGAATAGGAGAATGTCAACTTGCCGGCGCGGGATGCTGCGACGGCCAAATCGCGCATTTCCGCTAGCCGTCGTTCGAATTCAGTCTCTGAGCCAGTGCTGATCCGGACCGAGACATTGTTCTTCAGGACCTCCCACTGGGCGTTTTTGTTTGAAAGATTCGTCGCTTCGGCGATCGATGCCCCGACGATCGGCAGCGTGACTGTGACGAGGACGAGTGTTGCGCCCTTGAGTACCTCGCTAATCCACTGGAAATGCTTCTCCGGGGGCTGGCGGGAGGCGATTCCGGAGACAGAAGGCCACGTCATGGCGCTGGCAATCAGGGCGCAGAGCAGCATCACACCCAAAGCCGACGCGAGGAAGGACGCGCTCGTGAGGGCGAACGGCGGCAGGTAGGACGCCTTGCCCTGGGCCGCAACCACCACGAGGGCCACGAGAAGGCCGCCGATTGCGGGGAGAGCCACGGCCCGCACCAGTGAAAGGAGGTCCTCGCCAACCACATTGCCGGTCGTGGCTCCGCACAGGAGTTTGAGCGAGCGGGCCCGCGCTCTCAGGACGTACCACGAGATCACGAGCGCAATGAGCAGCACGAGGCAGGTCAGGAACGTCAACCATGCTCCGGTAGTAAAGAGAGCATGCCCTAAGACCTCGACGTTGCTCTTGGCGGAGACTGTGCTCTTTACGCCATGCGTTTCGAGCCACTGCGTCAGCTGCGTCTTTGCGGACGCCGGCCCTGAATAGACGTAGGCGCCGTTGAGGTTGGCTGTGCCGAGTTCGTGCGCGGAGCGTAGCTCGCCGTGCATGCCGGGTTTGAACCACTCGAGCTTCTGCGCCCTGCTTGGCGCGTGCTTACCGAACACGTAGAGTGAACGCGCGTTGAAGAAGTCTTCGGGATCGGCCACGATCTTGGCCAAGTGGAGTCCCGAATCGTCCACGAGCGCGTCAAGCTCCGATTTGACCTGGGCCTTCGGCGACTGGACCTGGGAGAAATCGAAACTTGCCCTGAACTCGGCACCGCGAGGGAACGCTTCTTCAGCGGTCTGCATGTATATGCCGGCCAGCACTGACAGGAATATAGCGATTCCAAAGGAAGTGACTCGCACCAAGATTTTCAGCATTTGAGATGGGTCCTCGGAGAGCGGGATTGAGTCCGCCCAGTGGGCTTGGAGGGAAGCCCACTGGGTGGAACTCAACTGGATTGGCGCGGTTGAGGTGCTAACAGACCCGGTAGTAATACTTGTTATGTGTCCAGGGCGTTGCCCCGAGCCAAGAATTTGACCACTGCCCGGCGGCGATATCGGCGCTCCTATTGTTTCCCCAGTCGTTCCAAACCGAAGATCCGTGGCACTGCGAACCATGGAAGTAGTCGGAGTAAATGCCGACGCCATTGAAGCCGTAGTTCCACTGGCCGCCCTGGACCGGGTATTGCGTGGCCGCGACAGCGGTTCCGGCGACGGAGGACAGCGCTCCGGTGAGCGCGAGTCCGGCCAATGCTTTCTTCATGTTCATTGAAATCCCCTCAATTCGAATAAGAGATGTCTTTCCACATCTCTGCTCGGCGTCCATTGAGCAGCCGAGCACCAGCGACCGGACAGGTCTCAAACCGAAAGAGAGATAACCGGCGTGTGAGCAGGCTACAGGCGGAATAGGCCATTAGGAGGTTGATGTCCCCGAATTGAGTGGCCCGAAGAGGGAAATTGAGTGGTCCGAAGGGGAGAATTGAGTGGTCCGAAGGGGAGAATTGAGTGGCCCAGAGGAAAATAAGCATGGTGCCACCGTCACCGTCACCGTCACCGTCCCCGCGACAGCCGCGCAGTTGGCGGCGTCCATCACCTTCCTGCTCAGCGACGACGGCACCAACGTCAACGGCGCCATCCTCGCGTCCGACGGCGGCTGGTCGGCGCTGTAGTGCTTCTAAAGCAGGACGACGACGGCGGGAGCGTCCCGCCGTCGTCGTCCTGTGTTCGCTGCGGCTTCAGCCGGTGTAGCCCTCCACCTGTTTTGGTGGCCGTGGTTTGGCCTCGTTCGGGTTCTCCCCGTACTGCCTCTTGGCCCGCCGTTGCCGCAGCAGGTCCCAGCACTGATCCAGGTCCTGTTCGATGCGCTCCAGTCTTGCGCGGTCAGGTGCATGCGCAGGACCCGGCGGGGCCGCTTCTGCTTTCTCCCGGAGCTCCCGCTCCTCCTCCACCAGCGATTGGATGCGGTGCAGAATGCCCTGTTCGTCCATGGTGACCCTCTTCCTGAACTAGCCGTTACCAGTCAGGTTAGTGAGGTGAGCTGGGCGTGAACAGGGGCCGTGTTCGCGGGAGCCATCCCGGCAGTCTCCCGTTTGCGGAATACTTGGACGCAGATCCAGGATTTCCGCAGGCGAAGGCGGTGATTGACCGTGAACAGCGAAAACAATGCATTCAAGCACCGGCTGGAGCGAGCCATGGAGCTGAGGAACGTCCGCGCGACCGGCATGACGGCCGAGGAAGAGGCCGAACTTGAAGCCGTCGAGGAACAAGAGCGGCGGAAGCGCAAGAAGGTGGACGACGCCGCGCGGGTGGAATACCTGATCCGCGACGCCATGGCGCAAGGGAAGTTCGACAACCTGAAGTACGCAGGCAAGCCGATCCCCGGGCTGGGGGAGCGCTACGATCCGGATTGGTGGGTCAAAGGCCTCATCCAGCGCGAACATCTCAGCGGCCTTGGCCCGAAGGCCATTCTGCTCCGCACTGAGGATGCCGAACTGGATGCGAAGCTCGATGCGCTGTACTCGGAAAAGCAGGTGCGCGATCTGGTGGAGGACTTCAACGCCCGGGTCGTTGACGCGCGGCGCCAGCTCCAGGGCGGCCCGCCTGTGATCACGAAAACCCGCGACGTCGGCGTCGAGCTGGAACGCTGGCGCGAGCGCCGGGCGGCGGCGTTCGAGGCAACCGCGGCCCAGGAAGCCGTGAATCAGGAACTTGCCGGCAAGCGGCCGTGGTGGCGTCGCATCTGGAACGGTTACGGATAGGCCGGACTCAGCGGCTCGGCTTGGTGTTGAACGCTGGCGTTCCAGCCAGCCGGCCGCCGTCGACGGCGAGAACGGTTCCGGTAACGAACGAGGACTGGTCCGAGCAAAGCCAGAGGGCGGCGGCAGCAACTTCGGATGTGGAGCCGATCCGACCCAGTGGCACGGCCGCGGCCACACGGTCTTGGGCGGCTAGGCCCGCCACGGCGAGTCGCTCGGTGAGGATCGGGCCGGGAGCGATCGCGTTGACCCGGATCCCTTGTGAGGCGTAGTCGAGCGCGGCCACCCGGGTCAGGCCGCCGACGCCGAATTTGCTCGCCACGTAGCCGCTCATGCCGGCGACGCCTTGTTCGCCGGCCGTGGAGGACATGTTGACGATCGCCCCGCCGTTCCCGCTTGCCAGCATGAGATCTATTTCGTATTTCAGGCAGAGGAACACTCCGCGCAGGTTGACCGAGATTGCGCTGTCGAACTCCGCGCTCGCCCACTCGGCCAGGGGTGCCGGGATCCGCCCGCCGCCTGCGGCGTTGTTGACCGCGGCGTCGAGCCGGCCGAAACGGTCCCGGATCCGGGCCATCAGGGCTTTCACCGAGCCCTCATCGCCCACATCCACGGACACGGCCACGGCATTCCCGCCGCCCGAAGTAATGGCGGTGACCTGCCCGGACAGGCCGGCACTGTCACGAGAGGCAAGGACGACGTCGGCACCGGCGCCAGCCAGCGCAGTTGCGATCGCTGCACCGATTCCGCGGCTCGCTCCGGTGACAAGCGCGACCTTGCCGGACAGCGGCCGGGTGAGATCCGGCGTCGTCATGGCGCTGTCCGGCTTGTGCCGTGCGTTTGGCTTGCGCCGGGCGCGTGCGCCCGGGGCTCTTGGTTCGCGGCAGCCCGGGTGCGTGGGAGCAGGAAGCCTGCAGCAACCAGCCAGAGCAAGCCGCCGAAGCGCCCGATCGGCAGCAGGAACTGAAGAGGCTCGATCGCCATCGACAGGAAGCTCAACTCGGACAGTGCGGCAATGACCAGTCCGGTCCAGGCCAGCCAGCGGGGCATAAAGCCCAGGATCAGGGCCGGGACGGCGATGCCCGCCATGAGGAGGCCGATTCCGACGACGAAACCGACCCCGCCGGTGATGAACGCGAGGAACGCGAGTGCGTGGGTGAGCGTCACATCCGTGGTGATTTCCGGCCGGCTCAGCAGCCAGGTCACCGAACCCGACAGCATCAGGAAGATGGCCGCGCTGACGCCGCCGAAGAAGCTGATGGCCGGTCCGGGAACGCGCACGCCGAGCCGGAGCTGCCGGGCGTAGACGGTGGCCGCGTAGATCCCCAAGGGCACGGCGGAGCCGAATTGGAGCATTCCGCCGACCCGCATGGCAGTGACGTTTTGCTGGAAGAATGCGGCCACCTGCCCCGTCGAGGCAAAGGGCGAGACGAACGTTTGGCCGCCCGTCAGGATTGCGGACGTGATGAGGCTGGCGAGGAAGATGCCCAGGCTGACGAGGGCAAGAACGCCGGGGTGTGGGCCGCCTGACCGGGCTGGACGGCCTTCATCGGGAATCGAACGACTACTCATGGCTGGACCTTTCTAGTAGTGGCTGAACGTAATTGCGTCACTACTGAAATAGTTCACCTATGGAATTGTTCTGTCAAGCATGTATTCTGAATCCATGGACTTAGCCACACCGGGCCGGCCGAAACGGACCGCTTTTCTCTTGTCGCAGCTTGGTGCCGTGGCGTCGTCGCGTTTTGCCGACCGCACACGGGAGATCGGCCTCACGCCGGGCGACGCCGGTGTCATCCGCCTGCTCGGACGCGCCCCCGGGTTGAGCCAGCGCTCCCTCGCGGACAGGCTCGGTGCCGTCCCCAGCCGGGTGGTTTCACTCATCGACTCGCTTCAGGAGCGCGGCCTCGTGGAGAGGGTGCGCAGCAGTACGGACCGGCGGAACTATGAACTCCACCTCACGAACGCCGGCAAGCGCGTGCTGGGGGAACTGCGCGGGATCGCAGAACAGCATGAAGCGGAGCTTCTGGCCCCGCTGACAACGGAGCAGATTGCCCAGCTTGACGTGCTTCTCGCGCAGCTCGCCAGCGGCCACGGGCTGGACAGGGACCTCCACCGCGATGTCGGACGCGACGGCGGACGTAGCGCCTGATCGGGCGCCCGCGCCTCGTGCCGTCGTCGGGAGCTATCATGACGATCGGGCCACGATTTTCGCCACTATGTGGGGAATAGCAGCTGCATGGTGTATGTTGCACATTCGCCAGCAAATATACAAGAGAAGAGATAACACCAGGTGGCAACCGATTACGACGAACTCCGCTCCGACGTCGCGGAATCCCAAAGCACGTCACTTCAGGCCCTGCAGTCTGCCAATGCTCCGGACGCGCGCAGCGTTGTACGCGAGCTGGACGAGGCCGATGCTTTTGAAGGCAACGAGGTACCAGGCGGCGAATTCGTGGCCGAGGAACTGATCATTGCGGTCGTTCCCCAGAAGGAAGACGAGTTCACGTGCTACTCGTGTTTCCTCGTCCGTCACCGCTCCCAGATTGCCCGTGAAAAGAACGGCCACGCGTATTGCGTGGAGTGCGAAGGCTGAGCCTCTGAGACCCAGCCCCGCCCCTACCAGCCCCCTACCTCACTGTTGGGTTCCTCACAGTCCCGTCCCTCACAGGGGATTCAGGCGCTTCTTCTTGGCGAGCTTTTCATAGCGGGCCCCTGAGTCCGCGGCTCGCTGCTCCTCGGCAGCGAGCAGGGGGCCATAAGGCGAGTTGTCCTCCACCGATCCGCCGGCATCGTTTGCGAGGCGGAGCAGCACCGAACGGCTTACGACGCTGTCCTGGTGCTCTCCTAGGATTTTCTGGAACTCGCGGGCGTCACGGACCAAGCGCACAGCGGGCTTCCCATGAACGTCTTGCAACGCTTCGGCCGCATGGCGCAGCCGTTTGGCGTCTTTGCGGACCTGATGCAACGCCGTGTCGTTTTCGACGCCGGTGTGCTGGGCCGCCGCCTTCTGTGACCGGCGCAGCCGCTTGATCGCTTTGTCGGCCAGCTTGGCCGTGACTGGGCGGGCCTTCTTCCCGGCACGAGGCATCGTGGGAGGCGTGTCGCGGAAATCCTCAAGCGCTTCCAGGAGCCGGAAATAGCGTTTCGTTCCCAAGGAGCGGAGCATCTCGCGATACCCGGAGTTGAAGGCGGCCTCGAGTTCGTCATTGATCCTGGAGGCGGCTGGAGCTGGCACCAGGCCGTCGGGTTGCTCATTCAGGAGTTCCCCGATCCGGTCGCGCAGCACCTCGGCATCCCGGGCCTTGCCCAGGACCTTGGTCAGCCATTTCAGTTCGGATTTGAGCTGATCACCGGCGTCGGCGTCGAAGAGCTTGCCGTAGGCGGACAACGTCGAGCGGAGCCTGCGGGTGGCTGAGCGCATGCCGTGAACGGCGTCGTCGGCGCCTTGCCGGACTCCGGAGTCCAGGGCGGTGATTTCGGCAATCTGCGCGGCTATGTAGGCAACTATTGCGTTTCCCGCAGAACCCTTCGGACGGGCTTTTGGTGGCGCCGGCACGGCGGCTGGCCAGGCGGTTCCGAATGCGCGGGCCAGCTTGGAAGCGTGCTCCGAGGGGGTTGCGCCGGTCCCCGACAAGACGCGCTCCGCACTCTCAAACAGGGCTTCATCGCCGTGGACCAGCTCGATTTCCCATTCCCGCCATTGCCTCTCCAGCTGCATGGGGTGCAAGGTCTCGGCTGTCACGTGGTCATCCACGAAGTCGGCCAGGGTGACGTCCTCGCTTCCGTGCAGCCGGTGCAAAATGCGGCGAGTGTGGATCCGCGCCACGGGCCTTAGCTCATCGCCGCGGGTGAACACGAGGAGCTTCTCTGCCAGTTCCTCTGGAACGGACTCAGGCTGGCCAAGCGGCGCCTGGATCTCCACGCGCGTGCCCCGGTCTGCCGGCAGTTTCAGATGCCAGCCTGAATCGGTGCCGCCGGTGCGGCGCCGCAAGGTGATGCGGTGCTTGGCAAGGATGAGGCCGTCCGTGTCGAAGTAGACGGCCTCGAGTTGATGATCTGCAGGGTCTGCGACTTGTTCGACGCCGATGATGTCCCCGAACGCGGGAAGGGGCGTTTCCAAGTCAGCGTCGTACTTGCGTTCTGTTTCCACGGATTCCTGGGTCGACATGTCGTTTCCCGTCCTTCTCGTAGCTGCCCGCACCTATAGGCATCCTCCCACTAGGCCTCGTGCAGGGAAAGACCGGGCGAACGCATCTCCAGCAGGTCCCTTGCGGGCGCGGGGATCTGGGGAAGAATGTGGGCATGAGTTCGACGCCGAGCCTTGGTCCGTTTGTTGATGGTTTCACCGGGGATGCCTCGTGAGCGCGTTCGTGCTCGTGCCGGGGGCGGGCGGCTCGGCCTGGTATTGGAGCCGCGTCGTCCCCCTCTTGCAGGAGGCAGGTCACGATGCTGTCGCCGTTGATCTGCCGGGGGACGACGAAAATGCGGGCCTGCCCGAGTACGCGCGCTTGGTTGAGGCGGCAACCAGTGGCCGGAACGACGTCGTGCTTGTTGCGCAATCGCTCGGCGGTTTCACGGCGCCGATGGTGGGTGCCCGGACCGGCGTCGCAGAGATCGTCTTCGTGAACGCAATGATTCCCAACCCGGGTGAGACCCCCGGTGCATGGTGGGACAACACGGGCTGGGAGGACGCACGCAAGCGTGCTGCCGCGGCCGGCGGCTACAGCGAAGAGTTCGATGTGAACGAGTACTTCCTCCATGACGTTCCGCCGGAGGTTGCTGCCGAGGGGGAGCCGTACCAACGGCCCGAAGCGAACGCAGTCTTCGCGTCGAGCTGCGAATTCGTGGAGTGGCCGGCGGTGCCCATCAGGGTGCTCAGCGGCGAGGGGGACCGGTTCTTCCCGCTTGAGTTCCAGCGCAGGGTGGCGCGCGATCGCCTAGGGCTTGAGCCGGATGTCCTGCCCGGCGGGCATCTCCTTGGGCTGTCGAATCCGGCCGGGGTTGCTGACTACCTCTTGCACCGATGAACTTTTTGCGACCGCGGGCGTCCGATTCCCTAGACCGGAATCGACCCAAGCCCTAAGATCACTCTGACGGCACCAGCTCTGGCTGATCGATGTCCGTCGCGGTCTCACCCTCAGCGTGAGCGCCGGGTCCGTTCCGCGACTCCTGGGTCTTCGAACGGGCCCGGTCGACCTCCGCTTGACCTCCTATCCGGAGGAGGCCTTCCTATGAGTGAAGCCAACAAGGAACTGGTGCGGCGCCACTTCGAGGAAATCTGGAACCAGAGGCAACTGGACGTTTGCGACCAGATCATGGCCGATTCATACGTCGAACACGCCTGGGCTCCTTTCGGGACTACCGAGCCAGGCGCCGTCGTCGGACCCCAAGCGATGCGCGAAACCGTGCAGTGGCTACTTGCCCAGTTTCCCGACATCACCATGACGATCGAGGCGATTGCCGCGGACGGCGACACGGTGGCCGTCCGCGTCTTGTCGGAAGGCACCAACCTCGGGCACCTTAACGGGCGGGGTCCTGCCACCGGCAAACGGATGTCCGCGCGTCAATCGCACTGGTTCAGGATCGAGGACGGCAAGCTCGCTGAGCATTGGGCCACTCGTGATGACCTCACGGCGATGCTTCAGCTTGGGGTCATCAAGCACCCCGGTCCGCCGAAAATCGTGGCGATGATCCAGCGACTGGCAGGCCGCCCAAGCGGAACATGACCGGTGAGCGCGCCAAGATGTGGGATTGCGGCGATAGTTAGAGAGTAGTTACTCGTAGATGGTGACTGCGGCCCGCCAACGGAGGATGCTTGATTGTTGGGAGGGAAAATCATGACACGAGATGTGAGTCATTTCGAGCGCCTTTCAGCGTGGACTGAAAACGACATGAAGCCAGCCGTCGGCAAGCTGTTGCGCGGTGATGGTTTGCCTGCCGATGCCCGGGAAAGCAACCATCCCTCGCCCCTGGATTTCCAGATCCCTGAGGAACTGGACCGCGCCCTGGAGTCGGCTTCGCAAACGCTCAGTCTTACGCCCAGCGAGATCCTGCGCGAGGCCCTGTCCGAATGGCTGGGCAGCCACGGACAGCCGGCCACGGGCCACCATCCATTCGGGAAACACACCGCGCTGTAACGAGCGCCGGCTGCGGGTCGCGGGCCGCGGAGCTGCAGCCGTTACTGGAGGCTGCCCTGAACAGCGTCTCCGTGCCGCGCCGAACGGAACGGCGATGCCGCAAGGAACACCGCCGCCGCCGTCCGCCGACGCGGGCCACCCGAGGACCGGGCGCCGATGGCCAGTCCCCGGGTATGGAATGCAAACTGCCTTTAGCCGCCGCAGTACTTGCTGTAATTGGTGCCCGCGTTCTGGTAGTCGTTCTTCAGTGCATTGAGCTTCGCGGTATCCGGGTTGTCCTTCGCGGACTCGTCCAGGTAGTCCACAATCGTCTTCAGGGTGGGCTTCAGCTCATCTGAGGACACGGCTTCGATCGGGCGGAGCTGGTTGGCTACCCGGATGGTTCCCGTTTTGTCCGTGGTGTTCGTGGGGTTCGAGATGACGGTCTTGACCCGGCTGCAGGTGTCCGCGGTGCTCAGCTGCTGCGGTGCGGAGCAAGCTGAAGCGGAGAGGACGAGCCCGGCCGCGAGCAGGGCTGTGGTGATTTTCTTCATGGTTCCCTCAGTAGTTGCTGACGTTTGATTGTAAGCAGACGTGGCGCGGCGCCCAATGCAGGCTTGGCCAGCGGAAGGTCTACTGCGTGCATCCTATGGCCTGATGATGACAAGGGAGGGGCCCCTCGGCCGTCCGGCCGCGGAACCCCTCCAGTGTTCGAAGCGCGCTGGATCAGCGCTGGGGGAGTGCCTTGGTCCCCTCGATCTGCACGGCCTGCAGCTTGTTCGGATCAAGGCCAAGGGTCTTCAGGATGGTCGGCGCAATCTGCGTCGTCTCGACCGCGGTGGTCACGGTCCGGGCGTGTTCGTCGTTGGTGCCGGAGACCACGAGCGGCACATCGCGGTCGTCCGCGCTGGCTCCACCGTGTTCGGCGATCTTGGCCTTGCCGCCGGTGTAAACCACGCCGGTCTGGGCGATGCCCAGGATGTCCGGGTAGCGTGCATCGCTGGTTTGGGTGCCGAAGTAGTTTGCAACTTCGCTGCCCGCGTACACCTTGCTCAACCCCGAGGTTGTCACGGTCTTGGCAGCACCGTTGATGTCGTTACCTGCTGCGGAGTGCGCTGCCAGGTAGTCCTTGGCGAACTGCGCAGCTGCCTGCGAGTGGTCCGAAAGCCACAGCTGCATGATGTCGTCGTCGGTGGAGAACGCCACGAGGTCTGCGGAGCCGGGGTGGGCCGACTTCCATGCGGCGTTCAGGCCGTCGATGATTGCGCTGTCAGGCACCCTCGTCAGTGTCGAAGAGTCCACGGGGGACTGTCCGTGCTTGGCAGAAAGGATCACCGTGGTGTCCTTCGCGTGGCCGGAAGCGGCCAGTGCAGACTCGAACTTCCCGACAGAGGCGTTGACGAAGTCCAGGGCTTTGCTCAAGAGCGGCCCGGGAACGGTGCCGCCCTGAAGGTAACCGCCGGTGAGGCCGTCCGACGTCGGGAGCTTCTGTGCCGTCGAGACGGCCTGGAAGTTCATCCCGAAGATGCCCGGGACTGCGGCCGCCTTGGTGCCTGAGTGGTCCTTGCCGTCGATTTCGTTCAGCACGGCCTGGACCTTGTAGCCGTCGTACTGCTGGGTTGCGGCGTTGTCCTGCGTCCAGTCGCCGGTGAACGGAGCGGCGGCTTTGCTGTTGATCTCCGGGGTGAACAGGTCATCCAGGCCCTTGCCGGAAGGGCCGTTCAGGATTTCGTAGGCCGGGTGCTTGTCCGACCACGCCGTGGTCAGCCCGGCGCTCTTCGCCACTTCGAAGACCGTGTTTACCTTCAAGTACTGGTGGGGGTAGACCGGCTTGCAGCTCGCCGGGTCAACCGGGAGGGCGGCCGGGTCAAGGAGTGCGCCGGGTTGTCCCGTCATGTTCAGGATGCTGGCCGGAAGCCCGGGCAGGCCCTGGCCGGCGTCGAGGGCGTTCTGGTTCTTGTCGGCGGCTTCGGTGAAGGCCACTTCGGCGCCGGGCGCAGTGTTCTTGCAGTCCGTTGTGCCTGCCGGCAGGAGTGACCTGTTGAAGGTGTCGTCATAGTAGACGCCGGTGGTCCCGGGATTGCCGCCGGTCAGCTGGCCGACCATGCCGGGGAAGGAATCCGAAGGCACGGGAGTCTGGGCGTGCGTGTAGCTGGTGCCGTGGTTGACCAGCGACGCCAGCGCCGACGTCGGGTGGTTCTTCACGTACAAATCCAGGTCCTTCTGGTGGAGGCCGTCCACCGAAAGCAGCAGGACGTGCTTCGATGTTTCGCCCTGGCCCTTGCTGTTGTCGGATCCCTGCTGGCCCTGGACGTCCTGGCCGCCGCGTGAAGCGTCGTCGGCCATGGCCGGCGCCACCGCGGATCCGGCCATGAGCACGGCCCCCAGGACCGCTGCTGTGGCAAGTCCGTTTTTCTTGGCTGTCTTCATCAAAATAAGACCCTTCGCTATTGCGTTCTTATCGATCGAGAATGCGTCCCCGGATGATTCTTGTTGCGGGGAGGGCATCCGTCTCGCCGATCGGGGCTCACGGCGGAAACGTTCACGATAGGTTCAATTGCGGGTAGCCGAACTCTTCCGAAACTCACAGGAAATCCGCGTACCCCCGGGCGGCCGGGGGTACGCGGGCTTCTGCGAACAGGGCCTACCGCCTACGCGACGGGCGCCCCCAAGGACACCGAGAACTCCATTGCCACTTTCGCCGCCAGAGCCCCGGCCTGCTCCAGATGGCGGCCGAAGCGCTGCTTCGGGGCGCTGACATTGAACGCCGCCACGATCCGCTTCTTGAAGTCGTAAACTGGGGCTGAAACGCCCACCACCCCGAGTTCGAACTCTTCATCAACTACTGCATAACCGCGCCGGCGAATCAGGGAAATTTCGGCGCAAAGGTCCTCGAAGCTCTGGATCTTGTTGGGCCGGTGTCCGGGTTGGCCTTGCCCTGCTTCCAATGCCAGGGGGGAGAGATCCTGCAATTCCGAGGCTTTGGCGGCGTTGGTGTCATACCAATCGCGAAGGGCTGTAGCATCCCAGTCGCTGACCAGCACGCGCCCCGAGGATGTGCCCCAGGCGTCCACGCTGACGCCTTCCCAGCCAAGTGCCCTGTATGTGTGGTTGGACATCTCGCTCTTCAAGGTAAGCACCGTGCCGCCACGCAGCACGCAGAGGTGCGTGGTTTCGTGGGTGGCTGCGGAGACGCGCTTGAGGAACGGAGTCGAAGCGCTCACCATCCTGGCTTCGGCGGTCCGCGCGGCCAGGGCGTAGAGCCCGTATCCGAGGCTGTACAGCAAGCTATCAGGGTCCCTATCGACCAGGCCGGCCTCTGCAAGGGTGGCCAGCGTCCGGGACACCTGGGCCTTGTCCCGGCCCGCGATTTCCGCCACCTTGCTCACGCCTAGTCCGGAGGCGGCAACCGACTCCGGGGATCCCAGGATTTCCAGAAGCTCCAGATCGCGCCGCAGGCCAGATGAATTGCGCCGCGCAGGACGGGTGGCGGCTGAAGCATTTGAGTCACTCACAAAACGACCATAGCAATGTCGAGTTGACATATCAACAACTCGCATTGCGCAAAAGGGAACTCGCCTCATACGGTTGTGGCATGGCTCACGCAATTGTGAGTCCTCATCCTTGACCCGACGAAGTGAAAAGGAGGATCACGTTGAACGACTCGTTCTTCTCGGACTTCGGTTTGTTCCTCACAAAGAGATCGGCAGAAATCGCCGAATCCGCCACCCAGCATCTCGTGGTTGTTTTGGTTTCCCTGCTGATCGCCACCGTAGTCGGCGTCGGCATCGGAGTGCTTGTCTGGAACAAGCCGGTCAGCCGCTCGGTGGCCATTGCCGGCGCAGGCGTCGGCCTGACCATTCCTTCCATGGCCCTCCTGGCGCTGCTCATCCCGGTGTTGGGTCTCGGCTGGACCCCCACCATCGTGGGACTCGCCTTTTATGCGCTGCTGCCCATCATCCGCAACACCGTTGTTGGATTGCGCGAGGTCCCGCCCGCAGTTTCCGAATCCGCCCTCGGAATGGGAATGGGAACAGTGAAGACGCTGTTCCGGGTGCAGCTGCCGATGGCGTGGCCTGTCGTCCTCACCGGCGTGCGGGTCTCCGCGCAGCTCTCGATGGGAATCGCCGCTATTGCCGCCTATGTGGGAGGACCGGGCCTGGGCGGAATGATCTTCAAGGGCCTGTCCAGCCTTGGTTCAAAGAATGCCCTTAACTTCGCCGTCGTTGGAACCGTCGGCGTCATTGTTCTCGCCCTGCTGGTGGATGCAGCGTTTGTCGCCATCCGCCGCCTCACTACCTCAAGGGGACTTCGTGTCTGAAACAATCTCGCGTCCGGCAGCCGGCGCCCGGATCGTCCTCAAAGACGTCACCAAGACCTATCCCGGCCAGGCCGGACCCGCCGTCGATTCTTTTTCCATGGACATTGCTCCCGGCGAGTTGATCATGTTCGTTGGCCCTTCGGGTTGCGGCAAGACCACCACCATGAAGATGATCAACCGAATCATTGAGCCGACGTCTGGATCGATCACTATCGACGGCGAAGACATCCTCTCCCTGAATCCCAACGAGTTCCGCCGGCGGATCGGCTATGTGATCCAGCAAATCGGCCTGTTCCCGCACATGACCATCGCCGAGAACATCTCCGTGGTCCCTAAGTTGCTCGGCTGGGACAAGAACAAAACGCAAGCCCGCGTCGAAGAGCTGCTCTCCGTCGTCGAACTTGACCCCAAGGTGTTCGCTTCCCGTTACCCGCGCCAGCTATCCGGCGGCCAGCAACAGCGGGTAGGCGTGGCTCGGGCCCTGGCTGCGGATCCGCCCGTCATGCTCATGGACGAGCCCTTTGGTGCAACGGACCCCATCACCCGCGAAAAGCTGCAGAGCGAATTCCTCCGCCTGCAGGAAAAGCTGAGCAAGACGATCGTCTTCGTCACCCACGACTTCGACGAAGCGGTCCGGCTCGGCGATCGCATCGCCGTCCTGTCCGAGCGCTCGCAGATTGAGCAATTCGACACCCCGGCAAACATCCTGGCAAATCCCGCCAACGACTATGTTTCGCAGTTTGTCGGACACGGCGCGGCCCTCAAACGACTGGGGCTGATCCCGGTGAACCAAGCTACGCTCGGCCCCACCGTCGCTGTCCGCGGTGCCATCGAGGTCAGCCTCACCGACTCGCTCCGTGACGCGCTGGATGCCCTGGTCCTCTCCGGCGGGACTCCGGTTGCCGTGGTCAACGGGCAAGGCCGGGCCGTTGGCTCCATCGACATCCAGAAGATCTCCGCCGTGCTGGGGACCGAAGTCCTCCCGGACGCGTTGGCCGGCGGAACGTTGAGCGGAGCCCGGCCATGACGGCCCAGGCCACTTTGGATCTTGCAACCGCCTTCGGAACAGCATCCAACCGGCGCGGGAAGTACTTCTCCTTCAAGCGCTTCGGCACACCGGTTGTCATCGTCCTCGCGTTGCTCGCACTGTCCTTGTGGCTCGGATCGCTTTCCTTGGACTCAATCGAACAACGGACCCTGAACTGGCAATACCTTCAGGACCGCACTTTCGAGCACTTGCGGTTGACGGTTGTCGCGTCGGCGATCGTTGCCGTCATTGCCATCCCGGCCGGCATCGCGCTGAGCCGTATCCACTCAAGGACCGTCCATGCTGTGGTGTTCGGCATCGCCAACGTCGGCCAGTCCACTCCGGCAATCGGCCTGGTGATCCTGTTGGCCATTGTCTGGAAACTCGGCTTCGAAGTGGCCCTCGTCGGCTTGGTGGCGTACTCCGTTCTGCCCGTTTTGCGGAACACCCTGGTGGGGCTGGAACAAGTGGACTCGAGCCTCACTGAAGCAGCCCGGGGAATGGGCATGCACCCCCTCCAAGTCCTCACCCGGATCGAACTGCCCCTGGCAATCCCGGTGATCGTGGCCGGCCTGCGCACGGCCTTGGTGTTCTGCGTCGGCGTGGCCACGGTGGCCACCTTCATCAACGCCGGTGGCTTGGGCGACATGATCGTCAACGGCCTCAAACTCCAACGTTGGCCCGTGCTCATCACCGGTGCCGTGGTGGTTTCCTGCATCGCCCTGGCTATCGACTGGATCGCGGGGCTGGCCGAAGACCTGCTCACACCCAAAGGCCTCTGAGTCTCCGGCCTCTGACACCAGGGACCAAGAATTCTCCTGAACCAAAAGCCCAAGCATCGAACCCTCCAAGCGTTCCCCTCAGTGGCGCCTGCCCACTTCAGTAAAGGACCCAACATGAAGAAACCAGTTCTCGCACTCCTGGCCACCGGCGTCGTTGCCGCCCTGAGCCTCACCGGATGTGGCGGCTCCGCGAGCTCGTCCACCGACACGGCCAAAGGCAACGAGCTCGACGGGCTGACCGGCGTCATTGGCGCCAAGGACTTCTCCGAGCAGTTCATCCTGTCGAACATCACCAGCCAGGTGCTCAACGCCCACGGCGCCAAGACCACCACCAATACCAAGGTGGTCGGCTCTGCCAATGTCCGCACGGCCTTCGAAACCGGCCAGTTCGCGGGCTACTGGGAATACACCGGTACATCCTGGATCACCTACAACAAGCAGACCACGCCGATCAAGGACAAGAAGGAAATGTTCGACGCCGTGAAGGCCGCCGATGCCAAGAAGGGCATCGCGTGGTTGGACCCGGCGCCGCTGAACAACACCTATGCCTTCGCCATCCGCGAGGACAAGGCCAAAGAGCTGAACATCAAGTCCCTTTCCGACGTCGCGAAACTCCCGGCCAAAGAGCAGACCTTCTGCATGGAAAGTGAATTCTCCACCCGCGACGACGGCTGGCCCGGCCTGAAGAAGGCGTACGGCCTCAGCCCCGACGCGAAGGTTTCCATGCTGGACACGGGCGTCATCTACACCGCCACCCAGAAGGGCCAGGACTGCAATTTCGGTGAAGTCTTCGAAACGGACGGCCGCATCTCGGCGCTGAAGCTCCAGGTCATGCAGGACGACAAGCAGTTCTTCCCGATCTACCAGGGCGCCCTCACCATCAAGGCGGACATGCTCGCCAAGTACCCTGCCATCGCGGACATCATGGCAAAGGTCTCCCCGAAGCTCACCGCCAAGGCCGACGTCGATGGAGACGATCCGGACAAGATCGCCAGCGACTGGCTGAAGTCGGAAGGACTGATCTAGTGATGACTGCGGTGCAAATCGGCGAATCATTCATAGGCGACGGCCCCAACGCTGCCCACGTGAACACGGTCCTCGGCCACAGGGACGGCCCGGCGGGCACCGCCTGGGCCACTGCCCTGGCAACGCCCAGCGCCGGACATGTCCCCTTCGTCACCGTCCTCCGGCCCTCCCTGCCGGTCAAGCCGTTGACACTGTTCGTCACCAAAGCGGCTCCCGTCAATGAGCGGCACGGCAACCTCATTTGGGGCGCCGCCCAGGCGGGCATCGCGGCCGGCGTCGCGGATGCCTTGGCGGACGGCACCGTCACGGCAGAACAGGCCGATTCCCACGTGGTGATCGCCGCCGTCTGGGTCAACCCCGGCGCGGACGACGAAGACGCCGTCTACCGAAACAACCGCGAGTCCGCACGCACCGCCCTGGAAAACGGGGCACAACAGTTGCCCTCAACCGCCGCTGTCATCGAGGCACGCAACGTCCCGTCCAATCCCTTCTTCACTCCGCGAGGCTGACAACAATGAAGATCACCGCCATCCGGCTGACCCGCATGGTTCTGCCCCTCGACCCGCCCTTCAGCGCAGCGTGGGACCCCGTACCGCGCACGACGTTTCCGGCCACGCTTGTGGAAGTGGAAACAGACGAAGGCATCACCGGCGTCGGCTCGGGCGACACCATGGACGGCTTCGAGGCCTACGAGCACCTGTTCATCGGCACGGATCCGTTGACTATCCTCAACCAGGTCCGCCGCATCGAGACCATCAACTTCCATGGCGGCCGCTACTGGCCCTTGGAGGCGGCGCTCTGGGACATCATAGGCAAGGTGGCCGAGCTGCCCGTGGCCATTCTCTTCGGGGGAGCGCGCAACAAACTGCTGGCCTACGCCTCTTCCGGCGAACTGAAGGCTCCAGCGGCCCGGGCCGAGTCCGCGCTCGCCGCCAAGGACCGGGGCTTCAAAGCGATGAAGATCAGGATCGCCCGGGACCACCTTGAGGAGGGCGTGGAATCCGTCCGTGCGGCCCGTGAAGCCGTCGGCAGCGATTTCGACCTCATGGTGGACCTCAACCAGATGTGGCGCATGAGCGGGGACATCGAACCGGCGCTCGAGCTGGCCAAGGTCCACAAGCTGGCAACGCAGTTGGCCGAACTGGGTGTCCGCTGGCTCGAGGAGCCGCTGCCGCAAGCCGACATCAAGGGTGCCCAGCGTGTCCGCGAGCAGACCGGCATCCAGGTTTCGGGCGGCGAAATGGTCCGCAGCATGCCCGAGATGATGGCACTCATTGAAGCCGATGCCTACGACATTTACCAGCCCGATGTCGCCCTGGCGGTAGGCATGTACCGGGCCCGGCAAGTGGCCGAGACCGCCAACCTCAAGCACCGCTTCTTCACTCCGCACACGTGGAGCAACGGCCTGGGCCTGCTGGCCAATCTGCACGTAGCCGCCGGCGTGGACGCGGGGCCATACTTGGAATTCCCCTACGATCCGCCCGGCTGGACCCCCGAACGTCGCGACTTCTTCATGGAGCCGCTGGATATCGATGCCGACGGTGCGCTCCGCGTACCCGACCTTCCGGGCCTGGGTGCGGTCATCGACTACGACGCCGTCAAGAAGTACTCGGTCTAAGGAACGCGCAATGACAGCAACGAAGAACGATTGGATCCAGCGGGCTGGAGCCCAGCGCCCCTCCACTGGTTTGTACATCGACGGCGGCTTCCGCGACGCCCGCAGCGGCGAAACGTTCCCCACGGTCTCGCCCCGCGATGGCTCGGTCACCGCACATATAGCGGCAGCGGGGGAGCAGGACGTTGACGACGCCGTCGTCGCCGCGCACCGCTCCTTCGAGGCCGGTGCATGGTCCAAGACCGACCGGCGCCACCGCCAAGCGGTCCTCACGCGGCTCTCCGAACTCATCGTGGAGAACCTCGAGGAACTTGCCCTTCTGGAATCCACGGACAGCGGCCACCCGATCAGCGATGCGCTCGCCGTCGACGTCCCAAGCTGCGCCCGGACCTTCCGCTGGTACGCGGAAGCCCTCGACAAGGTGTACGACGACGTCGCGCCCACTCCGCGCAACGCGCTCGCCATCATCTCGCGGGAACCGCTCGGCGTGATCGGCGCGGTGGTTCCCTGGAACTACCCGCTGATCATCTCCGCCTGGAAGGTGGCCCCGGCCCTGGCGGCCGGGAACTCCGTGGTCCTCAAGCCTTCCGAACAGACGAGCCTCAGCGCCCTGCGCCTGGCCGAGCTGGCCACCGAGGCCGGTGTCCCGGACGGTGTGTTCAACGTGGTTCCCGGCCTGGGACACGTGGCCGGAGCCGCCCTTGGCCGCCATCCGTTGGTGGACAAAATCACCTTCACCGGATCCCCGGAGGTGGGCAGGTATTTCCAGCGTTATGCTTCCGAATCCAACGGCAAGCAGGTGGCGCTGGAACTCGGCGGAAAGTCCCCTCAAGTGGTGCTGCACGACGTCGGCGACATCGCAGCGTGCGCGTCCGCCGTCGCATGGGGCATCTTCTACAACGCCGGCCAGACCTGCCACGGCGGCTCCCGCCTCCTCGTAGACGAGCGTGTGCACGACGAACTCCTCGAAGAAGTCATCAAGGTGGGCCGTTCCCTGCAGCTTGGCGACCCACTGGACCCTGCAACGCAGATCGGCGCAATCGTCGACCACCAACAGCTGGAGAGCATCCTGGGCTATTACCGCATCGCTGAATCCGAAGGCATCACGGTCGCCAGCGGAGGCGCCCGGATCCGTCCGCCCGGCGTCGAAAACGGCTATTACCTGGAGCCCACGGTCCTGGACCGGGTCGACAACTCCGGGCGCATCGGCCAGGAGGAAATCTTCGGGCCGGTCCTGGCCGTCAGCACCTTCCACGGCGCCTCGGAGGGCGTCCGGATGGCCAACGACAGCAAGTACGGCCTTGCCGCAAGTGTCTGGACGCAGGACATCACGAAGGCACACACCGTGGCCCGCGAATTGCGCGCCGGCACCGTTTGGGTGAATACCTTCGACGTCGCAGACATCATCACGCCGTTCGGCGGCTTCAAGGAGTCCGGCTTCGGCAGGGACCGTTCCCTGCACGCCCTGGACGCCTACTCCGCCTTGAAAACCACATGGATCAACCTGGGCGACGCGGCCCTGGATGACGCCTGACTACCGGAATCGAGACTTGAAATGACAGCAACAACCCACGCCCCTGCCGCCGGGCCGGCTTCACCCGAGACGCCCTTCACCCCAGGTACCGCCCGCATCGGCTTCATCGGCCTCGGCAACATGGGTTCGGGCATGACCCGCAACCTCCAGGCCGCCGGCTTCCACCTGGTCGTCAACGACGTCCGCAAGGAGTCTGCCGCCGATCTCCTCGCCCATGGCGCCGAATGGGCGGAGAGCGCAGCGGCGGTCGCCGCCGGCTCCGACGTCGTGATCACCATGCTCCCCACGCCAAAGCACGTTGAATCCGTCGCCATGGGTCGGGGAGGCATCCTTGAGGGACTGCCCGACGGCGGGACATGGGTGGACATGTCCACTTCTGTCCCGGACGTGGCGAACCGGGTCCGCCGAGCCGGAGAGGTCCGCGGCCTCCGCGTCCTGGACGCGCCCGTGAGCGGTATGTCCGTAGGGGCCGCGAACGGCATGCTGCAGATCTTCGTCGGCGGCGAGGCTGCCGACGTCGAGCGCCTCCGCCCGGTGTTCGAGGCAATGGGCGACCCCGAGCGGATCCTGCACGTGGGCGGCCACGGAGCAGGCTACGCCGTGAAGCTCATGATCAATCAGCTGTGGTTCTCCCACCTCGTAGCCACGGCAGAGGTCCTGAGCACCGGAGTTAAAGCAGGCGTGGACCTGGAAGTCCTACGGCAGGCCCTCATCGCCAGCCCGGCCAACTCGAACTTCGTCCAGAACGATGTCCTGTCCATCCTCAACCACGGTGACTACGACGAAGGTTTCGCGATAGCCCTGGCTTGCAAGGACCTCGGCCTCTCGGTGGACCTCGCCCGTTCCGTGGGGGTGCCCGTGGAACTGTCGTCGCTCGTGGAGCAGCTCTACCGCCGGGCCAAGGCCCTTTACGGCGACAAAGCCGGCGAAATGACGCCCGTGAAACTTTACGAAGACGCCATCGGAATGCAGTTGCGCGCCGCAATCGTACCCGCTACCGCAGCAGAAGGAGCCTGATATGCACACCCGGCCGCAGATCCACGCGGAGCTTGCCTCCACCGAACTGACCCTGGACCCCAAACCAACGGCGTACTTCGGCCGCGGAAAGGTCACCGAGGTGGGCAGGATCGTGGCCGCCCTCGGTGCCAAATCGGCGCTGATCGTCACGGACCCGTTCCTCGCCACCACCGACGTCGTTGCCGCCGTCCGCGCCTCGCTGGAGACGTCCGGACTGGGCGTCACGATCTTCGACGGCGTCACCCCCAACCCGACCACCACTTGCGTCGACGCTGGCTCGGACCTGGCCGCGTCCTCCGGAGTGGACGTCCTCGTGGCCGTGGGCGGCGGCTCGTCCATGGACGCGGCCAAGGGGATCTCGCTGGGCGCCGTGAACCCGGCCCGCGGTGCAGGGCTGGACTACAGCAACCACTTCGCCAACCCCGCGCTGCCTATCGTCGCGGTCCCGACGACGGCCGGCACCGGCGCTGAAGTCAACGCTTTCGGTGTGGTCACCGACGTCGAGGCCCACCGGAAGTTCTACGTCGGCCACGAATCCGCGCTGCCCAAGGCGGCCATCCTCGACCCCGAGCTGACCCTAGGGCTGCCGCCGAAGGCGACCGCCGCCACCGGAATGGATGCGCTCACCCATGCGATCGAGTCCTATTCCTCCATCCGCCGGAACCCCTACTCGGATGGCATCGCCCTCCAGGCAGTGTCCATGGTGGCCGAGTTCCTGCCCCGCGCAGTGGCTGACGGATCGGACCTTGAGGCTCGCTCCCAGCTGCTCCTGGCCTCGCATATTGCAGGCGTCGGCTTCTCGCACACGGGCCTCGGCTTGGTCCACGCCATCGCGCACCCGCTCGGCGGCCGCTTCAACATCCCGCACGGCTTGGCGCTGTGCCTGGTGATCGAGGACGTGCTCCGGCTGAACCTCCGCAACCGTCTGGACCGCACTGCCCGCTTGGCCTTCGCCCTGGGCGTGGGGGACACGGCCGCCACCGTCGAGGCCAACGCCGAGGCTGCGATCGCCGCCGTCGCCGGCTTGGCCCGCGACGTCGGCATGACGGCTCGATTGACCGATTTCGGCGTCACCGCGGCGGACCTGGATTCGCTCGTGGATGACACCCTGGCGGACGCTGTCATCAACAACACACCGGTGCCGCCCACCGCCGCCGAAATCCGCACGATCCTCGAGAAAGCGCTGTAAGTGGAAAACACCCTTGCCCCCGCCGTGCCCGCAACCACCACGATGGACTCGGAACTCGAGTTCATCGCAACGCTGCCGAAGCAGCTGTTCATCGACGGCGAATGGATCGACGCGTCCGACGGCGCCACCTCCGCCGTCGAGGACCCCTCCACGGGTGCCACTCTGGCTTGGGTCTCGGATGCCTCACCGTCCGACGGTGAGCGCGCACTGGCCGCCGCCGCCCGGGTCCAGGACAGCTGGGCTGGGACGCCGCCGCGCGAACGCGGCGAAATCCTGCGTCGCGCCTTCGAGCTGGTCACCGCGCGTGCCGAGGATTTCGCCCTGGCCATGACTCTGGAAATGGGAAAACCGCTGGCAGAGTCGCGGGGTGAAGTGGCCTACGGCGCCGAGTTCCTGCGTTGGTTTTCCGAGGAAGCCGTGCGTATCTCGGGCCGCTATTCCATGGCGCCGGATGGCAAGTCCCGGCTTCTGGTGACCAAGCGTCCCGTGGGTCCGTGCCTGTTCATCACGCCCTGGAATTTCCCGTTGGCCATGGCCACGCGCAAGATCGCGCCGGCCGTCGCCGCAGGCTGCACCATGGTGCTCAAGCCGGCCAACCTGACACCGCTGACGGCACTCCTGCTCACCGAGGTGTTCCAGGAAGCGGGCCTGCCTGCCGGGGTCCTCAACGTCATCCCGACCACGCGCCCCGGCGATGTGACCGGACCGTTGATCCGGGATAGCCGGCTGCGGAAATTGTCCTTCACCGGTTCCACCGGAGTGGGCAGGCAGCTCATCGCCGACTCCGCCCATCAGGTGCTGCGGACCTCCATGGAACTGGGCGGCAACGCACCCTTCCTGGTCTTCGAGGATGCGGAGCTGGAGGCGGCCTTGGACGGAGCCATGCTGGCCAAGCTGCGGAACATGGGCGAGGCCTGCACGGCGGCCAACCGCTTTATCGTCCACGAGTCGCTGGCCCTTCAATTCAGCCAAGGCCTCGCAGACCGCATGGGCTCTCTCAAACTCGGCCGTGGCTCGGCCGAGGGCACCAACATCGGGCCGCTCATCGACGCCAAGAGCCGCGCCAAGGTGGATGAACTGGTGCAGGACGCCATCGCCGGGGGAGCCACGGCACTTACCGGCGGCGCGCCGTCGGACGGTGAGGGCTACTTCTACGCGCCCACGGTACTCACGAACGTGCCGTCGGGCGCGCGGATCCTGCAGGAGGAAGTCTTCGGACCGGTCGCGCCCGTGGTCAGCTTCCGCACCGAGGCCGAGGCGATCGCGCTGGCCAACGACACTGAATTCGGTCTCGTCGCCTACGCGTACACCCGCGACCTCAACCGGGGCATCCGCCTTTCCGAACGGTTGGACGTAGGCATGTTCGGGTTGAATACCGGCATCGTGTCCAACCCCGCTGCCCCGTTCGGTGGCGTCAAGCAGTCCGGGCTAGGCCGCGAAGGCGGCACGGAAGGCATTGAGGAGTACCTGGAAACCCGCTACATCGGTATCTCGGATCCGTCCTGATGGGAACGTGGGCATAGTGCGCATCATCGTGACGGGCGGCACCAGTGGGATCGGTGCCGCCCTCGTGCGGGAATCACTCCGCGCCGGCCACTCCGTTTTCACCACCGGGCGCGACGCCGTGCGGCTCGCAGCGTTCCTTGAGTCTTGTTCCGGGCTGGGGCACGTGGGCGGACTGGTGGCGGACGCGGGGGACTGGGAACGGACCCGTGGAGCCGTCGCCGCTGCAGTGGACTTCCTCGGGGGAATCGACGTCGCTGTAGCCAACGCAGGTTTCTCAGCCCCCGGAGATCTTGCCGACGGTGACCCGGAACGCTGGCGGGACATGGTGCTGACCAATGTCTATGGCCCCGCGATATTGGCCAAGGCCGCCCTGCCGGAGCTCAGGGCCAACCGGGGGCACATGGTACTCATGGGCAGCACGGCAGGGCGCAAGGTGTACCCCGGAAACCTCTACACGGCCACCAAATGGGCAGTGACCGGCTACGCCGAATCACTCCGTCAGCAGCTCGTGGGTACAGGCGTCCGGGTGCTGCACATCGCCCCCGGGCATGTGGACACTCCCTTGTGGAAGAACGCCCCCGACGCCGCCATCGCCCCGGAGTCCGTGGCAAAAACCATGCTCTGGGCACTCGCCCAGCCACCCGGCGTCGACGTCTCTGAAGTGATGATCCGTGCTACTGGACAGGAATTCTGAAACTCAGTGGGAAGGAGTCGGCGTAGGTGTCCCCGCCATGGACGCGGGCGGCGCAGGGAAGCCTGCCGCCGGGTACAGCCCGGCGACTTGCGTCATGTAGTTGGCCCACTGGGGGCCAGCCAGCATGTAGCCGTCGATGGCGGTGTAGAACTTGCCGTTGATGGTCACGTTCTGTCCGACCCGGCTCTGCCCTGCCATGGTGTCGCCGAAGAAGGACGCCGTGGCGAGCCCGGTGGTGAATCCGACCACCCAGGTGGAGCCGTTGCTATTGTTCGTTCCCGTTTTTGCCGCGGTAGGGAACAGGTCCTGGACTTTCGGTTGAATGTAGATGCCGGACCCCCGTTTCAGGACGTCCTGGAGCACGGAGTCGACGCCGCGGGCAACCTCGGGCTTGATGGCCGGGTGGCATGAACTGGCTTGGGCGGGCAGCTTCCCGCCGGATGGATCCGTGATGCCCACAATGGCGATCGGCGCGCAGTATGTGCCGTCGTTGGCGAAAGTGGCAAAGGCGTCGGCCATGACGAGCGGCGATACTTCAGTGCCGCCGAGCAGGTTGCCCAGTTGGTGCATGTTCACGGGGGCGTTGTCCACGCCGCTGTGGAGACCTACCGCATCGACCACTTTCTGGATGCCGCAGAAGTCCAGTTGGGCTGCCTCGGCAAAGGTTGCGGTGTTGATGGAGTTGTAGAGCCCGTAGTTGACGGGCATTGGGCGGTAGTATCCCTCGTCGTTGTTGCGGAGGTCGTCCGCTGTACCGAGGCCGGCTATCTTCTGGGCGGTGCTGTAACCGCCAAGCACCTTCCCGCAGCTGTCTTTCCAGGGGAATCCGAGTGGATAGGTGCGCCGCGACGCGTCCACCTCTGTGGTCATGGATTTGCCCTCGTTGAGCCACTCGGTGAAAGTGAACGGCTTCATGGCGGAGCCTGGCTGGAACCCTCCGGCTCCGTTCAGGTCATTACCGTTGGCGTCTTTTGAATCGACGTTGAAGTTCAGCTGGGTATCGAATTTTCCGGGTTCAGGAAGAAAGACGGTGTTCTGCGCCATCGCCAGGATCTTGCCCGTGCCGGGCTGTACCGAGACCAAGGAGGCGCCCCATTTGTCGGGGTTGGCCCCTGCTGTGGCATCGACCTGCTGCTGTGCCACCACTTGCAAGCGGCTGTCCAAGGTGGTGGTGATCGTCAAGCCACCGCGGTACAGAAGCTGTTCCCGGTCCGTGACGCTGGCACCGTAGGCCGGATCATTGAGGATGAGGTGGGAGATGTAGTCGCAGAAATACACGGCCATGTCTGCTGCGGCGCAGCCTTGCTTCCCGGGGGTGATGTTGAGCTTGATGGGGGTGGCGACGGCGGCCGCATACGCTGCCTGCTGGATCTTGTGCTGGGCGAGCATGTCGGACAGCACAAGGTTGCGGCGTTGGATGGAGTTGTCCGGATGGACGGAGGGGTCGAAGTAGCTGGGACTGTTGACCAGGCCGGCGAGCAGTGCGGCCTGTGGAAGGCTGAGGTCCTTGGCTGAGACGCTGAAGAAGTGCTGCGCTGCCGCTTCGATCCCGTACGCGTCCCTGTTGAAGAACACAATATTGAGGTAGCCCTCCAGGATCTGGTCCTTCGTGAATTTCTTCTCGAGTTCGACGGCGAGCTTCATTTCGCGCAGCTTGTCGCCGATGGTCTTCTGACCGCTGAGCACCACCTGACCGGTCTGGCCTGCCGCCAAACGGGACTCGTTCAGTACGTTTGTCACGTACTGCTGGGTCAGGGTCGACGCGCCCTCGTTGGTGCCCTTCGTGAAGTTGGACGCTAATGCCCGGAGAATCCCCTGTGGGTCGATGCCGCCGTGCTCGTAGAAGCGGCTGTCCTCGACGGCGACAATCGCGTCCTTGATGTAGGGGGACATTTGGTCGAGGCTGACCCTCACCCGGTTCTCCGCATAGAAGGTGGCGATCGTCTTTCCGTCTGCGCTGAGCACTTTGGTGGACTGCGACGGCGCGGCGACCACCAGATCGCCCGGAAGGTTGTCAAAGTACTTGATCGAACCGCTGACGGCCATGCCCGCCGAAGCCACACCGGGGACTACCAGCCCGGCGGCCAGCACGCCACAAATGGCGCTCACGACGAAGAATCCGAAGACCCTCCAGAGGGCCGCGGCCAAACCGCGTTTTCGACCGTTCTTCGACGCCATTTTTCCAGCTATCAACCGTGCGTGTTTACAGACTACGCCGCCATTCCACCCGTCACATAGGCCCCGAAATCCGTGGCGACACGGCCCCCGCGGTTATGTTCGTCACTTCGCCCGCGCGCTGACCGTGTCCGGCGTTTTTCCGGATGCATACTGAAGTTATTCGGGTGCGGAGATGGAAGGCAGGTGGCAGCCGGTGGAGACACTGATGGCTGTAGTGAGGAGCGAGTATTTTCCGGCGGGAGCAGTGCTCTTGGGCGTGGTTTTGTTCTGGACAATCGGCTTGCTCGGCGGGTTGTCCTGGTTGAGCGGAGCGCAGCAGCCCTTGGCCATCCTGACGTGGATGATCTTCATCTACGGCGTCGTCGTGCTCTCTCCCCTCGCCGGAATCTGGGCCGCAGTGGACCTTGCCCGCCGTTGGTTGCGGAACCGCCAGGCACGCCGGCAGCAGCTCGGAACGGCCGACGTCGAGTCCCTCTAGGTACGCGGTAGCCTGAGGCTAGAGCCTGCCCAAGATCGGACCGCACGGAACGAGGACTTCCCATGATCACACGCGTCGACGTCGATGAAGCTGCCGCCCGGATTGCGGGAAGGATCCGCCGCACACCCGTATTCGAAGCCGATGCCGGAACGGTGCCCGGGCAATTGTGGTTCAAATGCGAGTTCATGCAGCACACGGGGACGTTCAAGGCGAGGGGTGCTTTCAACCGCGTTCTGGCCGCGCGGGAGCGCGGCGAGCTGAAGGACGATGTTGGAATCGTCGTTGCTTCGGGAGGCAATGCGGGGTTGGCGAATGCCTATGCCGCGGCGCAGCTCCGTGTGCCCGCAACCGTCTTTGTCCCCGAGACCGCACCTGCCGTGAAGGTCAAGAAGCTCAAGGCCAGCGGAGCCACGGTGGTCCAGCGCGGAACCGAGTACGCCGAAGCGTTTGAGGCCGCCCTTGACTACGCCGCGGAAACCGGCGCAGTCTACTGCCACGCTTACGACCAAGCCGAAATCGCCGCTGGCGCGGGCACTGTCGGCTCGGAGCTCCTGGAACAGCTAGGGGAGGTAGACACCGTTGTGGTAGCCGTTGGAGGCGGCGGGCTCATGGCGGGAATCGCGGCCGCCGTCGAAGGTCACGCCAGGGTCGTCGGCGTCGAGCCGGACAACGCTCCCACTCTCTATTCGGCCCTCGCTGCAGGGGCACCCGTTGACGTTGCCGTCTCCGGGATCGCTGCAGATTCCCTGGGCGCCCGGCAGATCGGCCGGATCGGTTTCGAGGTGGCTGTCCGCACGGGTGTCCGGACGGTCCTGGTGTCCGACGACGACATCGCCGCGGCGCGCTCCCTGCTCTGGGAGCAGTACCGGATTGTCGTGGAACATGGCGCAGCCGCCGCTTTCGCGGCCGTGAACTCCGGAGCGTATGTTCCGGCAGAAGGTGAACGCGTGGCCGTGGTCCTCTGCGGCGCCAATACCGACCCCGCCACGGTCTGAAGCGGCGGGTCGTGGCCCTGCCGCGAGCGCCCCACAGTTGCTAAGCTCTAGCCACAATGCCGGGGCACGCAAAACCGCTTCACGAACGGACAGTGGCATGACGCGATTGATCATCATGGGCCCTCCTGGCTCGGGCAAGGGCACCCAGGCTGAGCACATCGCCGGGCATTTCGGCATACCCGCCATTTCCACCGGAGACATCTTCCGCGCGCACGTCGGCGGCAAGACGGAACTCGGAGCCGAAGCCAGCAAGTACATGGACAGCGGCGAGTTCGTGCCGGATCACGTCACCAATGCCATGATCCGTCAGCGGCTTGGCAGCGCCGACGTCCTGGCAGGATTCCTCCTGGACGGATATCCCCGCACGACGGCGCAGATCGAGGCATTGGACGGCATTCTGGCCGGCAACCAGCAGCAACTGGATGCCGTCGTCGAACTAGCGGTCGACGACGACGAGCTCGTCGCGCGGATGCTCCGCAGGGCGCAGGAGCAGGGCCGGAGCGATGACACAGCACCGGTGATCCGACGTCGCCTGGAACTTTACCGCAAGGAAACACAGGCCGTGGTTGAGCGATACTCCGAGCGCGGAATCGTGCTCGCCGTGGATGGTTCGGGCCAGCGGGAAGAGATCACGGCCAAGGCAATAGCCGCCATTGAATCAGCACTAGGAAAGGGACTGTGAACGGTCAACCGTCTACCGGCCAAAGAATCGAAGACTATGCAATGATCGGGGACCTGCACACCGCAGCCCTGGTCAGCACGGCGGGCTCCATAGACTGGCTGTGCCTCCCGCGTTTCGATTCGCCAGCGTGCTTCGCCGCGCTCCTGGATTCCCCTCAAGCCGGGCGCTGGCTCTTGGCACCTGAAACCGGGGGAATTTGCACGCGCCGCCAGTACCGAGACGGAACCCTCATCCTGGAAACGGACTGGGAAACCGATGAAGGGCACGTCCGGGTCATCGACTTCATGCCGCCGCGCGACGCCGTCGCGGACATCGTTCGCGTGGTGGAAGGGATCCGCGGGACGGTCAAGATGCGCGGGGAACTGATCCTGAGGTTCGACTATGGACACGTGGTGCCCTGGGTTCGCCGTGACAGGCACGGCCTCCGCGCGGTTGCCGGTCCGGACTCCGTCTACCTCAAGACCCCGGCGTCGTTGGTAGGCAAGGACTTCACCACCGTCAGCGAGTTCACGGTGAACGCCGGTGACCACGTCCCCTTCGTCCTGACCTGGGCGCCCAGCCACGAACGGCGGCCACGCACCGTCGAGGCAGATATCGCGCTCGAGGACACCGCAGGATTCTGGACGGATTGGTCCAAGCGTTGCACCGTCCGGGGGCCGTACCGGAAAGCCGTTCAGCGCTCCTTGATCACGCTGAAGGCCCTCACCTATGCGCCTACCGGGGGCATTGTTGCCGCCGCCACCACCTCGCTCCCCGAACAGATCGGCGGACCGCGGAACTGGGACTACCGCTATTGCTGGCTGCGTGATGCCACATTGACCCTTCAGGCCTTCCTGGCCGCGGGCTATACCGAAGAGGCCAGCGCGTGGCGGGATTGGCTACTCCGCGCAGTGGCCGGCGACCCGGCAGACCTCCAGATCATGTACAGCTTGCACGGTCGCCGGCGATTGCCCGAGACGGAGCTGACGTGGCTTGCGGGATACCAGGGTTCGAAGCCGGTCCGAATCGGGAATGCGGCAGCGGAGCAGCTTCAGCTCGACGTGTGGGGAGAGGTCCTGGACTGCCTGTCCCTGACCCGGGCATCACTGATGACCATCGGCGATGAGTCCTGGGCTATCCAGATCGCCTTGATGCGCCACCTTGAGAGCACCTGGGACAAGCCCGACAACGGACTTTGGGAGGTACGCGGCCCGCGGCGCCACTTCGTGCACTCGAAAGTGATGGCCTGGGTTGCGGCTGACCGGATGGTCCGGGGAATCCGTGAATCCGGGATGCCCGGTCCGCTGGATCGCTGGGAGGCTTTGCGGGACACCATCCATGACGAAGTCATGACCCACGGATTCGACGCGGACCGCAATACCTTCGTCCAGTCCTATGGGAGCAAGGAGTTGGACGCGAGCCTTCTCCTCATCCCCAAAGTGGGGTTCCTGCCGCACGACGATCCGCGCGTGATCGGCACCATTGACGCCATCCAGCGTGAGCTGACGGAAGACGGCTTTGTGCTGCGCTACCGTCCGCAGGACAGCGACGACGGACTGCCGGGTGGGGAGGGCGTCTTCCTCGCGTGTTCCTTCTGGATGGTGGACGCGCTCTTGGGGGCGGGGCGCCGTGCGGAGGCGACAGCCCTCTTCGAGAGGCTCCTGGCCCTTCGCAACGACGTGGGCCTGCTGAGCGAAGAATGGGACGCACATACGGGCCGCCAACTTGGCAATACGCCCCAGGCCTTCAGCCATTTCGGCTTGGTGCTCAGTGCTTTGCAACTTCACCACGGCAAAGCGCATCACAGCAATGTCCCGATCGGCGGGGTCCCGGCGTCGGGCTCCTTGCCGGCCTCGCCGTCGGGCTCGCCGTCGGGCTCCCCGTCAGGGGCGTCCTCGACGGCTTCAGGGACGGCCCTGACCTGACGTTGCGGAGCGCTTGGGCCAGCGGAAGATCCGGCCTGCCAAAGCCAGCCCCGCTCCGAGGTTGAGCATCGGCAGGTAGGCCCGCGCAACTGCGGTTCCAACGGCAGGCAGGGAAGCGGCGTCGGGGTAGAGCATGTAGAGGGGCTCGTACCGGGGCTGGAATTTTGCTTTGAACGCCAAGAGGGACCTGAACCCGTACACCGGTTCCAAAGTCGCCCCCAACCAGTCGAGCAAGCGGTCGAGGCTGCCGGGAGGCCGGGATCGTGGCCTTGGGCGAGGCATCTCGGAAGGATCCTCTTCGACCCGTGCCAGGGGTGCTCCGGAAAGGCTCACGAATTCGCATCCTTCATCCTTGAGGCTGAGGGCCGCTGAAGCGATGAGGAATTCGATGCTGGCACGGAAGCCGCCGCTGCGGCGACGCATGAAATCGAGGGTCCAGCCAATGATGTGCCCGTTGCGGTATACGGGCAACCAAGACGTGACTGCGTGTACGGTGTGGCGCTTGTCGATTGCAAGCAGGCAGCGCACCTCGGGGTCGTCGAGTTCGTCAAGGCTGCCCAAGGTAAAGCCCATTTCGGGCATGTTCCTGTCTGCTACCCATTCTTCGGAGATTTCCTCGATCTGGACCTGGACCGAGAAAGGGGCCGAGGCGTAACTCGTCCATTCGTAGCGGATGCCCGCCTTCGCGGCATTGTTCAACGCCGTACGGATGTCCTGGAACTTTTTCCCTTTGAAAGAGACCGAATGCAATGGCAGGACTGTTTCCTGGGCTACTTGTGCAGAGCTCCATCCGGAGGAATCCGCGTGGTCGCGCAATTCCTGGGGTACGGAGTAGAAACACGGCGTCCAACCGTTGGCCCTGCAGTAGCGGGCAAATTCTTCGAAGACGGCGGTCGTCTCGGATTTAGGTCCCACCGGGCCGCCCAGTGTGAGCGCAACCCCCGTGCTGACGCGGTACGCAACGAAGGACTGCCCGGAAGCGGAGAACCAGTACATGTTTCCCGGCCAAGTGGTCATCCAGGACAGTGAGCTTCCCTCCCACGTCTTGATGACTTTCCGGGCACGCTCCGTACTGGCGTCGTGCCGGGTGTGGGCCTGATGGAGGAAGGTCCTGAAGATCAGGACACCCGCGACCGCCCAAAAGACGACCCCGACGCCTTCGTACACGAGAACGGCGGCCGTGCCCTGGGGGAAGATCGCCGGCGGCACATCCAGGACGAAGCCCAGCGGAAGGAAACGGTCAGGGACATCCGCCAGTAAGTCCGGCAGCCCCGGAACAGGGGAGAAATCCTGCGCGAGCAAGAGCCCGGCGCCGACATAGACGACACTCAGCACAGCCGCTATCGCAAGTACCCGGACCGCGAGGCGTCTGTAAGTCCCCTTCGGCGCCTCGACATGAAACAGCCGCCGGGTCGCGAGCAGAATGATGGTCAGCGCAAGGGGCAGAAGCAGCGGCAGGGCCAGGGTGAACGGCTGCGAGGAAGCCGATCCTTCGATTGCGACAATCCCCTCGCTCGCGCCGGTAGCCGAAGAAGTCGGCTGCAAGACTCCGGCCAGCGCAATTCCGGCCAGGACGGAAAGGCCCACCTGGATCAAAAGGGTCCCCACCCAGGCAAAGCGCCGTCCGCGGCGGAGGCCCTCCGCCAGCAACAGCAGAAGGAAGGACGGAAGTATGGCCATGAAGATCCCGCCGGCGCCGGCGCGCAACTGCAGCTGCGCGACGGCGCAGTCCTTCGCTTGCGCCGGGTCCGAGCAGAGGCCTTGGAGTGTTTGGGGATCTACGGGCTGGATGTTGGTAAACAGGAAACGCAGGATGGACAACGGTCCTACCGCATGCGGGATGAGGCCGGCTACTACCGGACCGATCGCCGATGCGGCAATGAGCAGCGAAAGCAGCACCCGGCCTTCGTGCCGGGAACTGACGGGGCGCGCAAACCGCGGCCGGCGGCCCATCAGCAGCGGCCCGAGAACCGTGCCCGCACCTGCGGCGCCGAGCCTGACCAGGTCTGCAAACCCTCCGCTGTACAGGGCCAGGAGGAGCAACAAGGCGAAGACGACAAGCCGGATCCGGCGCCTCCACAGGGTTGCCATGGAAGCAGTTCCCGCCATGGCGGTACCGATGATGAACGCACTCGGACCCACGAAGAGGTGGCTGCCTATCTCCGCTGTCCAGCTACCGAGCAACCCTTGGGCCAAGGCAAGGAATCCAAAGGCAATGCCAACGCCCAGAATCTGGCTGGAGACAGCTGCGATTGCGTACGCCCGCCGTCCCATTCGCCGTTCCAAGGGCACGCCAAGCAGCAGCACCAAAGCAGTTTCCAGCACATAGCCCGTCAGGTCCCTGGCCCAGACGGCGGAAGTTACAGCGGCCCACCAGTGATCAGGTAGGGAGCGGGGCGTAAGTGCGAAATTGAGCCGCAATTGCGCATCCGGTCCCGTGGCGAGACTGGAGGTCAGCGCTCCCAATCCCCAGAAGACGATGACAAAACCCAACGTGAGCTGCGCTGAGCGCAGTCTTCCCGTCCATGATCGCCGCGAACGGACATCGGGGACAGAGTGGGTTTCCGGCTCGGGCGCCGGTGCGTGCACGGGGTTCCTATCTGTGCGTCGGAAGGATGGGGGTGCGAAATGAAATTCTTCCACACCGGCCGTCCGACGAGGATAATTCCCACGTCGCCGTGACCTTCCCCGTCCCGATCCAATAGACTCCGACGTAGGCAGGCTGCCGGCTCGTTCCGTCACCGGTCCGTGAGCAATGCAAAGTTGCTTAAACAACGCTTAAACGAACAGAAAGCAAGCCCGGGACAGGTCGATGCACAAATCTCGCATACTCCGCTTTGCTGCATCCGTGATCGCCGCCGGAGTGCTCTTGGCAGGCTGTTCACAGGCGCCCGCTGAACCGAGCGACTCATCCAGCGGCAGGCAGACAGCGGCACCCGCTGCGCCCTCAGGGAGTCCAGCGGCAGCGGGCCAAGGTCCCAAGAAACCTGATTCCGGGCCGGATCCGTCAAAGCTTCCCGTGGGGTCCCTGTTCAAGAACCCAAGCAACAACCGGAACGAAATCATCCTCGCGGACGTCCGGCACACGGCCGTCCTCATTGGGGACTCCCAGTCTGAGCCCATGGGCTCATGGCCGCGGGAGGCTTTGGGCTCGCTTGGTTACAAGGTGTACTCCGTGGCCCGGGGCGGTACGGGATACGTGGCCGCGACGAGCAAGAGCGGCAACTACATCGATGCGCTGCAACGAGGAGATTGGGTCCTGCCTTATGGGACGCCGCCGCTGATCGTTGTCGAAGGTGGAGGCAACGATGCCTCCCACAACGCCAGCGACGAGCAGATCACGGCCAACGCCAACAGGCTCCTCGCCGCCCTCAAAAAGAGGTACCCACAGGCGAAGATCGTGATTATCGGAACTCTTGCCAGGGGTGCCAACGCGGGCGGGGGGCGTCGCACCCAGGTTGACGCGCTGCTGGGCAGTATTGCAGCCAAGGCCGGGGCTCCTTTCTTCAGCGTCGGGGACTGGATCAGCAAATATCAGGTCGCCGGGGACTTGGTGGACGGCGTTCACCTGAATGCTGCCGGGCACGCCAAGCTCAGCGGTGTGCTGGCGGCGGACATGGCCGCAGCGGGCCTTCGCCTGCAGCCGGACCCGAGGAGTGCATCATGAGAATTGCGGTAACCGGAGGAAGCGGGAAACTGGGCAAGAGCGTTGTCCGCAAGCTGAGGGCCGATGGCCACGAGGTCATGAACCTGGATCGCGCCGGCCTGAAGGGGCGCGGAACGGTCACGGTAGATCTCCGCAACTACGGCCAGATTGTGGACGTGATCCTTGGCCTGGACGATCGTCACCACGGATTCGACGCGATCGTCCACCTCGGAGCGATCCCGGCCCCAGGACTGGTCCCGGATGCCGCAACGTTTGAAAACAACATGCTGTCTACCTACAACGTCTTCCAAGCCGCCAGGAGGGCAGGGATCAAGAAGATCGTGTACGCCTCCAGCGAGACAGTGCTGGGGCTGCCGTTCGACGTCGATCCTCCCTACATTCCTGTGGACGAGGAATATCCGGCGCGGCCCGAAAGCACCTATTCCCTGGTGAAGCATCTCGAAGAACAGATGGCCATCGAACTCACGCGCTGGGATCCCCTGCTGAGCATTGTGGCGTTGAGGTTCTCCAACGTGATGGACCCCGAGGATTACGAAGCGTTCCCCTCCTTTGACGCCGACGCGAAACTCCGTAAATGGAACCTCTGGGCGTACATCGACGGGCGCGATGGCGCGCAAGCAGTGGCTCGCGCCTTGGAGAACGGCAAACCGGGGTTCGAAGCGTTCATCATCGCTGCCGCTGACTCCGTGATGAGTCGCTCAAGCGCCAGTCTGGCCGCCGAAGTCTTCCCGGAGGTCAACGTGACCAAGGACCTGGGAGAACATGAAACCTTGCTGTCCATCGACAAGGCCAAGCGCCTCCTCGGCTTCTCCCCCGAGCACAGCTGGCGGGACTACCACTCGAACCGCACCACACCCACCGAAGACTGAGGAACCCGACGGCGGAAGGTGCCCGCCGCCGTCGGCTCTAGTGTCCGGAGCAGACCGGGGTCTGGCAGAACTTCGCGCGCCGGAGAACAATTGATTTATGGTCAGCTATTCAGCCCTTGAAGAAGCGTCCAGCAAGAATCCGCATGACTGGGGCCGGGCGATGGCAACGGCGATGACGAAGCTCCTGGATGCGGCTCGCATTGACGGACGGCATTTTGAACACGAGTTCCTTTATGGCGAGGAACTGCGCATGAGGATCGACGAGAACAACGGCGGAGCCACGGTCAAGCTCACGTGGACGCCCGCGGACCAAGAGTCCGAACAAAACGCAACCGCGGAGTGAGTGGGTCCTTGGCGCGCTGAGCTTGAGCCGGAGCGGAGGCTACTCCTTTGCGATGGGCTCGCGGCCGTTGCCTCCGAGCAGGCTACGGGTCAGGGCCTCGCCGTCGGCCATGAGCAGTCCCACCGCGGGGCCCAGGTGCGAGTCGCCGGGAGTCTCGCCCGCCAGCGCTGCCGCGACCACCGAGCGTCGGATCAGCTCCTTCGCGAACGACGCCGTAGTGCCGGCCGTCCGGTCTGCGGCGGCTTCGATCGCCGAGGGGGAGAACGCGAGTCCGTTGGAATACAGCCGCAGAAGTTCCACCCGCTCGTGCTTGGACGGAAGTGGGATTTCCACCGCGAGGTCCACGCGTCCTGGCCGCTGGGCGAGCGCCCGCTCCAAAAGGTCCAGGCGGTTGGTCGTCAGCACGAACGCGACGTCGGCGTCGTCGTCGAGCCCGTCCATCGCATCGAGCACCTCGAAGAGCAGCGGTTTGGGGCCGTGGCCGAAGCTGCGGTCTTCGGCGATCAGATCGCAATCCTCCAGCACCACGATGGACGGCGCCAAAGCCCGGGCGATCTTGGCCGCTTCGGAAATTCTGGCGAGCGAACCGCCGGAGAGGAGCACCGCCGTCGTACCCTCGCTTTGGCTCAGCAGGTACCGGACCGTGTGTGTCTTGCCGGTCCCCGGCGGTCCGTAGAGAAGGAGGCCGCGCTTGAGATGCTGTCCGTGTGCCGCAAGGATGTCCGCTTGCCGCGCAATGCCCAGGGTGTGGCCCTCCACTTTGTTGAGGAGCCCAGCCGGAAGGACCACATCGCTGCTGGCGAGTTCCGGGCGCCTGATGAAGGTCACCCCACTGATGCTCGGCCCATAATCGCTGACTGCGAGGGCAATGATCTGGCCTTTGAAAACACTTTGGTGCTCCATGTCGCGCCGCACCTCGGCCAGGAGTTCGGAAGCGACCCCAGGGCGCATGGCCAGGACTTCAAGTGAGGCAATTTGCCGGCCGCGATCCAACTTGGCACCGCGCTGGAGGACCGCTACGGGTGATCCGGCGTAGCTAAAGAGCCAGAGCCCCAGTGCAACGGCCTGGCGCTGTTGCTCTGGGCCAGTGGCGAGGTTGGTGAAGTCCGGCTGGGCGAGGGGAAAACGGGGGTAGCTACGGGATTGCTGCAACATATCGCTGAAGGACATGTGGTGGCGCTGATCGCCGCCGCCGATTCCTACCAGCCGCCAGTCCGGGTCGCGGCCAGCCAGCCCTTCCATCACGATGTCCACATCCACCAAGCGATGCTGCGGGATCTCCTCCGTCACGACGGATAGTTCATGTGCGGGCACGCCGAGGTGCCCGGTCAACGCCTGTAGAAGCTGCTCGCCGTCGTCGGGATGATCCAATCCGGACTGGACCAGCCGAGTCAGTGTTCCGAAGTCTTCGATGAATTTCCCCAATTTTTCATCCATGGACAGACCCTAGCAGGAGGGGCATTGCATGGGCATGGGCAGGGGCGCCGGTGCCAAAGTAAACCATGGCTACGGAGGAAGACGTCCGCGTGATTTGCCGTGGATTGCCCGGCAAAAGCGAGCGGCCCAGCTGGGGCCAGCCGGCGTGGTTCGGTAAGACCCTGATGGCTCGGATCTGGGAAGACGGCGTCCTCACCGTGAAAACCGAGGAACGGGAAGCGCTGGCAGGAACCGATCCCGGCACGTACTTCTGGACGCCGCAGGCGAGCGACGGGCTGAGCGTTCCGACTCAGCAGAGCCCGTTCATGGTCGCGATGGCCACCTCCCGGAGTTGCTCGAACTCCGACTGGCCGCTGCCATCCGTCGATTCAATGTGTTTGTCAGTGTCGGATGGATAGGCGAAGCTCATGGCTATCTGGCGGCTCCCGTCGCTCGTGGACAACGCAATGCTCGCAAACCAGGTGCTGCCGCCGTAGCCGTAGTAGAAGCCGTTCGTGCATTCATCATTCCAACGCTGCAGCCCGAGTCCGTGGTTCTCCTGCCACAGGGTTTGCATGTCGCGGAGGGTGTTCGCCGTGAGTAGCCGGCCCTGCATGAGCGCTGCATAGAACGTGTTGATATCACCCACCGTGGAGATGACTCCCTCGGCGGGAGAACCGACCAGGTACTCCGGCTGCGAGGCATTGATGCGCTCGCCGTCGATGAATTCGTAGCTCTGGATCATGTCGCGCGCATCCCGGTCCGGCTCGGCTTCCAGCGAGGTATGGCTCATTCCGAGCGGCACAAAGATATCTGACTTCAGTACATCCCCGATCGGCCGGCCGCGGAGTTTTTGTACGATCGCGGCCAAGGCGAAGTAGTTGGCATCCGAGTAGCGGAACAGTTGGAAGTTGGCGTGCGCCCATGGCACGGTCCCGGCCGTCCGAAGATAGTCCTCGATGCTGAACCTTGTGTCGATGGCTTGTTTGGGCGGCATGGCCTTCAAGATGGCTTCCGGTGCGTCGGGCAGGCCGGAGCTGTGGTTCAACAGGGAGCGGACCGTCACGGGGCCGGGCGGGTGGACAAGCTGCTCGAATTCCGGGAAGTACTCCGTGACGGGGTCCTCAAGGCCCAGCTTTCCTTCCTGGACCAGCTTGAGGACTGAAACCGCCACCATCGACTGTGTGATGCCGCCGGCCTGGATCCGGTCGGTCACGGCTACCGGCTCGCCGGTCTCGACGTCTTGGCTTCCGTAGGCCTGGGACCATTCCCGTCCCCGGACTTTGATCTGGACGACGACGGCCGGCGCGCCCCGGTTGAGCATTTCATGCGCGAAGAAATCCGCAACCGGGGATTCGGGCAATGCCCCTTGCGAATCGGACGACGAGGTGCCCGCCGGGGGTTCACTTGTCAGAGGGTAGGTGCAAGCGCCGGACGCCAAGGTAAAAGCCAGGACGACGGCCACCCGGAATCCCGCCCGGGATACGCGGGAAGTCCGAGAGGCCCGCGCAGCCTCCATGGCTGCCTCCTGAAGCTACGCTGCAGGGCAAAGGCTGGGCGCCCTTGCCCCCCGTAGTTTCGATCGTCCTCTTCCGAAGCGAGGGGGTCAACGCTGAGAACGTGGGTGCGCCCCAAACCCAACTGACTCGCAGTAGTTGTCGTTATGAGCGCTCATAACGACATTAACTGCGAGTCAGTTGGGGTAGCCGGGAGGGAAACCCTAGGTCAGCTTGACCTGACGGTTGACGTCCTTGTACAGCAGGTAGCGGAACGGACCCGGGCCACCGGCGTAGCAGGCCTGCGGGCAGAAGGCGCGCAGCCACATGAAGTCGCCTGCCTCCACCTCGACCCAGTCATTGTTGAGCAGGTACATGCCCTTGCCCTCCAGGACGTACAGGCCGTGTTCCATGACGTGGGTCTCCGGGAACGGGATGACCCCGCCAGGCTGGAATGTCACGATGTTCACGTGCATGTCGTGGGCCAGGTCGTTGGGGTCGGCGAAGCGCGTGGTTGCCCAGACGCCGTTGACGTCCGGCATTTCGCCCGCTTCGACTTCGTTGTCGCTCGTGACAAAGGACTTGGCTTCGTAGCCCTCAAGGCGCTCGTAGGCCTTGCGGATCCAGTGGAAGGAGACGATCTCATCCGAGACGTTCTCCAAGCCCCAGTTGGAACCGGCAGCCAGGTAGGCGTAGCCTCCCTCTTCGAGCTGGTGCAGTTCGCCGTCAAGGGACAGGTTGACCTTGCCCTTGGTGACGAAGACGACGCCTTCGACGCCTGCCTCGAACTCGGCCTTGGGAGCGCCGCCACCCGGGCCGATCTCGACGATCAACTGGGAGAACGTGGTGGCGAATCCGGAGATCGGGCGGGCAATGATCCAGGAACGCGTGTTGGAGAAGCCAGGCAGGTTGCTGGTTACGATATCGGTCAGCACGCCCTTGGGGATGACCGTGTAGGCCTCCGTGACGATTGCGCGTTCCGTGGTGAGGTGGGTCTGCGGCGGCAGGCCGCCCTGGGGATAGTAGTACTTGCCCATCTTTGGATCCTTACTTGGAGGTGGTGTGTGCGAGCCGGGGATGCGCCAGTGCAGTCAGCCGGGGGAGTTCGACGCAGGCAAGCGCCAGCACTTCTTCGGAACCCACCGCTCCGCACTGGACGCCGCGCAGGACGAAGGCGGCGAGGGCACGGGCGGTTGCGGGCTCGTCCATGATGCCGCCTTCGGTGCGATCCACGTAGTTGCGGAGGCGGGCCGCGGCGGCAGGCAGGCCCTTGCGGTAGAAGGCATACGTTGCCGCGAAACGGCTCGGCAACTGGGCAGCGTGCAGGTCCCAGCCCTGATAGTAGCCGCGTTCAAGCGAGCGGCGGACCAAACGGCCGTGCAGCTTCCACGCGTTTTCCACGTTGTCGCCCACCGGGATGATGTTGGTGGAACCGTCGGAGAGCCGGATTCCGGTGCCCGCAACAGCCAACTGCATGACTTCCTTGGCGAAATCCGCCACCGGGTGCTCCATGGACTGGTACTCCGCGGAGATCTGCAGCGAAGCAGAGTAGTCGTAGGTGCCGTAGTGCAATGCGCTGATGCGGCCCGGAACTGCGTGCGGAAGCTGGGCCACGGGGGAGGTCCCCTCCGGGCCGAGGATCAGTTGCGGAGTCTCTACCTGGACTTCGAAACGGAGCCGGCCCGCCGGAAGGGAGTGGATCTCTTCCAGCCGGGAGACCGCGAAGTCCATTGCCTGCGCCTGGGCCACCGTGGTGACCTTCGGCAGGGTCAGGATAAGGCCCTCGGGCAGATCCCCGGCCGAGGCCAAAGTGGACACGAACAGGTCCAGGGTCTTCAGGCCACGTGCCCGGGTGGGGGCCTCGAAGCACTTGAACCGGATGCCGATGAACGGCGGGGCGGAACCCGCGGCAACGGCTTCGCTGACAGCCTGCGCCGCCGCGACCGCCGCGACGTCTTCTGCTTCATCGCCCCGGTCGCCGTAGCCGTCCTCGAAGTCGAGGCGCAAGTCCTCGATCGGTTCGCTGCGCAGCTTGGCAGCCACCCGGGTCGCGACGGCGGCAGCCAGTTCGGGCTCCTGGCCCAGCAACGTACCGAGCCTTTCGAGACCGCCGTGGGCCTCCGCCGTCGTAATCGCCTGGGCGCCCCATTCCGCGGAGAGCGACGGAGTGAAACGGTCCGCCGGGACGTACACCGTGTGCACGGGCTGGCGGGTGCCGTCGTCACCGGGATAGTTGCGCTCCAGCAGTTGGTCGGTGGCGGCCAGCTGGGTGTCGATGGCGGCGAGATCGGCCGCCGAGAAGGAAGAAGCGGCCATTCCTACACCAGCTCGTAGGCGGGAGTGGTGAGGAAGTCCGTGTAGTCCTCGGAGAGACAGATGTCAGCGATCAGACGGCTGGCCGGCTCGTAGAACTTCTCGAAGGACTCGGCGTCAACCTCGCTGCGCAGGCGGTCGGTCTCTTCGCCGAGGATCCGGGTGACCAGTTCGCGGGTGACCGTGTTGCCGGTGTCAGCCAGGACGGATTTGTTGCGGATCTGCTGCCACACCTGGGAACGGGAGATTTCCGCGGTGGCGGCGTCTTCCATGAGGTTGTGGATGGCGACGGCGCCGCTGCCGGAGAGCCACACGGCGGTGTACGCGACGGCGACGTAGAGGTTCAGGCGAAGCCCGGCCTCGGTCACGTGGCCACCGGCGGAGGAGATGTCCAGCAGCTGTTCGGCAGTCACGGAGACCTCCGGGCGCTGCTTGTCCAGCTGGTTCGGCTTGTCGCCCAGGACCGAGTCGAACACTTCGCGGCAGGTGGAGACGAGGTCCGGGTGGGCCACCCAGGAACCATCGAAACCGTCGTTGGCTTCGCGGGTCTTGTCAGCGCGGACCTTCTCGAAGGCCTGGGCCGTGACTTCGGGCTCGCGGCGGTTCGGGATGACGGCAGCCATGCCGCCCATCGCGAAGGCCCCGCGCTTGTGGCAGGTCTTGACCAGCAGTTCCGTGTAGGCGCGCATGAACGGGGCCGTCATGACCACGGACGCGCGGTCCGGCAGGATGAAGGACTCGCCGGCGTCGCGGAAGTACTTCACGATGCTGAACAGGTAGTCCCAGCGGCCGGCGTTCAGGCCGGACGCGTGGTCCCGCAGTTCGTAGAGGAACTCGTCCATTTCGAATGCGGCCGGGATGGTTTCGATCAGCATGGTGGCGCGGACGCTGCCTTGCGGGATGCCGAGGTAGTCCTGGGCGAAGACGAAGATGTCGTTCCACAGGCGGGCCTCAAGGTGGCTTTCCATCTTGGGCAGGTAGTAGTAGGGGCCGTGGCCATTGAGCAGGAGCTGCTTGGCCACGTGGAAGAAGTGCAGGCCGAAGTCGACCAGCGCGCCCACGGTGGGTTCGCCGTCGAGCAGCAAGTGCCGTTCGTCCATGTGCCAGCCGCGGGGGCGGGCGACGACGACGGCGAGTGGCGCGTCCGTGCGGAGCCGGTATTCCTTGCCCTCCGGGGAGGTGTAGCTCAAGGTGCCCTGGGCGGCGTCGCGGAGGTTGAGGATGGCGTCGATGACGTTCGCCCACGTCGGGGTGCTGGCGTCCTCGAGGTCGGCGAGCCATACCTTGGCTCCCGAGTTCAGGGCGTTGATGGCCATCTTGGCCGGGGAAGCCGGGCCGGTCATCTCGACCCGGCGGTCCTGCAAGGCTGGGGGCGCTTCGGCGATCTTCCAGTCGCCGTCGCGGATGTCCTGCGTTTCGGGCAGGAAATCGAGGCGGCCGGTGCGGGCCACTTCTTCACGCTTGGCGACGCGGGCCGCCAGGAGTTCGGTGCGGGTGCCCGCGAAACGGCGGTGCAGTTCCTCCACGAAGGCCAACGCCTTGGGAGTCAGGATCTCCTCGGCTCGTTCGATCGGCCGGGGGTCTGTGACTGTGAGAGCCATGGGATGGTCCTTTCCTAGAGAGCGTTAGCGGCCTTGGCAGATGCTGCGTTTGCTGCGTTTGCTGCGTTTGCAACGGCTGTGGCGACATCGGCGGCAACGTGGGGGTCGAAGACGCTGGGGATAATGTAGCTCGCATTCAGTTCATCATCTGCAACCCGGTTGGCGATAGCCTCCGCGGCGGCCACGAGCATTTCCGGGATGATGTCCGATGCTCCGGCGTCGAGCAGTCCGCGGAAAAAGCCCGGGAAAGCCAGCACGTTGTTGATCTGGTTGGGGAAGTCGCTCCGGCCGGTGGCGACGACGGCTGCGTGCCTGGACGCAATCACAGGGTCGATTTCCGGAGTGGGGTTGGCCATGGCGAACACGATCGCGTCCTCTGCCATAGAGGCGACCTGCTCTTCGCCGATCACGTGGGGAGCGCTGACGCCGATGAACACGTCCGCACCCTTGAGGGCTTCGTGCAGCGTGCCGGAGAAACCGGCCTCGTTGGTGTTCGAGGCGATCCAGGAACGGTGTTCGTCGTCGTACTTTTCGCCCGAGTGGATGGCGCCGGAACGGCCTGCGGCGACGATGTGCTGCGCGCCCTGGGCCTTGAGGAGCTGGATGATCGCCGAGCCGGCAGCGCCGACGCCGGAGACCACAATCTTGACCTCAGACAGCTTCTTGTCCACGACGCGCAATGCGTTGACGAGCGCCGCGAGCGTGACAATTGCGGTTCCGTGCTGGTCGTCGTGGAAGACGGGGATGTCCAGCTCGTCGCGGAGCCGCTTCTCGATTTCGAAGCAGCGCGGGGCTGCGATGTCTTCAAGGTTGATGCCGCCGTAGACCGGAGCCATGGCCTTGGCGATCATGATGATTTCTTCAGTGTCCTGGGTGTCCAGGCAGACCGGCCAGGCGTCGACGTTGGCGAACTGCTTGAACAGCGCGGCCTTGCCTTCCATGACAGGCAGGGCTGCGGCCGGGCCGATGTTGCCCAGGCCAAGGACGGCCGAACCGTCGGTGAGGACGGCGATGGTGTTGCGCTTGACGGTCAGGTTACGGGCAGCGGCCGGGTCCTCGGCGATGGCGAGGCAGACGCGTGCGACGCCGGGAGTGTAGGCGCGCGAAAGGTCGTCGCGGTTGCGCAGGGCCACCTTCGGGACGACCTCGAGCTTGCCTCCGAGGTGCATGAGGAAGGTGCGGTCCGAGACGTGCTGGACAGTGACGCCGTCGAGCGCATTGAGGGCGTCCTTGACGCGGTTGGCGTGGTCTTCGTCCGTGGTGTTGCAGGTGACGTCGACAACCAGGGTGTCCTGGTGCGACTCGGTCACATCCAGTGCGGTGACGGCCGCACCGACGGCGGCGACGGCTGCGGCCAGCTCGCTCGTGGCTGTGAAGCTCGATGGCGCGGCGACGCGCAGGGTGATCGAATTTCCGGGGCTCGGGTTCGCCATTGAATTTCCTCCTCGTACAGGCCCGTGGTGGGCCTCCGCTCAAACCGAATGTTTTCGTATTATGGATATTATTATCTACAAAGTGGAAACACAAGCCCTGATTGATGGGCAAGCATTCCGGCGTCGCGTGCTGTATCTTGAGTGTTCTAAGCAATTCTTTTCACGATGCGGATAAGAGTTGTCGGATTCCGAGCCATAGGAGACAACGGAATGGCTGAAAAGCCCTCGGGAGGCGTGCAGTCCGTCGAGCGCGTCTTCGAACTGCTGGAACTCATCACTGACGCCGGCGGGGACGTCACGTTGAGCGAACTGTCGTCGTCGACAGACCTGCCGCTCCCCACCATCCACCGCCTGCTGCGCACCTTGGTGTCCCTCGGCTACATCCGGCAACTGCCCAATCGTCGCTACGCGCTTGGCCCTCGGCTCATCCGGCTTGGCGAAGGCGCCAACAAGCAACTCGGAGCCTTGGCGCGTCCCCAGTTGAAGTCCCTCGTGGACCGGCTCGGCGAAACGTCCAACATGGCCGTGCTGGATTCCGACATGGTCATCTACGTTGCCCAGGTTCCGTCACTGCACTCCATGCGCATGTTCACCGAGGTGGGCCGCCGCGCCCATATGCATGACACCGGCGTCGGGAAGGCCATCCTGGCCCAGCTGGATGACGAGGTGGTCCGGGGCATCGTGGCCCGCACGGGCATGCCGACTCCCACGGCAAAGAGCATCGGGGACATTGACTCCCTCCTCGCCGATTTGAACCGGATCCGCGAACGCGGCTACTCGATCGACGAGGAAGAGCAGGAGATCGGCGTCCGTTGCTTCGCGATGGCCGTCCCCAACGCTCCGACCCCGACCGCCATCTCCGTTTCCGGACCGGTCTCCCGGGTGGACCAGCACTTTGCCGACCGCGCCGTGCCCTTGCTGCGGGAAGCCGCCCTCGCAATCTCGGCCGAATTGAACCAGAACTAGGCGGTCCCAACGCTCGCTCACCTATGTCGGGTTTCCTGCGGACGCTCGCTCACCTATGCCGGGTTTCCTGCGGACGCTCGCTCACCCTTGGCCAAAAGGGGTCAAAAGTGAGCGAGCGTCCGGCGGTTCCTGTTTTCGTGAGGGCAGGCGCTCAGACGAGGGCGCCGTCGTTCGCTTCGACGCCGTTTGGCTCCAGGTTGATCATCGGAGAGCGCCTTTCGAAGTACCAGAAGGTCAACAGGCCCAAGGCGCAACCGAGGAACCAGCTGTAATTGCCGATCCACGTTGCGTTGACCGTGGTGGCTCCCGAGTCCAGGAGTGCCTTGGGGATCAGGACCGAGGCGATCGACACCACGCCGCTGATGGCCACCGCCATGACCGCGTTGGGGTTGTAGCCGTTGCGGAACCAATACTTGCCGCTTGGCTTCATCGTGTACATGTCCTCAACCCACACCTTCTGCTTTCCCACGAGGTAGTAGCCGGCGATCAGGATGCCGAAGAGCGGACCGATCAACGCTCCCAGCACGCCGAGGGTGTAGTGGATGGCGTCGTCGTTCGAGTACCAGTTCCAGGGGGTCAAGATGACGGATCCGACGGCGGCGATCATGCCACCCATGCGCCAGCTGATCTTCTGCGGGCTCACGTTGGAGAAGTCGAACGCGGGAGAGATGAAGTTGGCAACGATGTTGATGCCCACGGTCGCGATGACGAAGGTCAGTCCACCGAGCAGCACGGCGAACACCGAATCGATTTCCTGGACGGTCTTGACGGGGTCCGTGATGAGGTGACCGAAGACCGGGATGGTGGCTGACGCCGTGATGACCGTGAGCAGCGAGAAGAACAGGAAGTTGACGGGCAGACCCAGGAGGTTGCCCTTCTTCACTGCCTTGAAGCTCTTCCCGTAACGCGCGAAGTCGCCGAAGTTGAGCATGGGGCCGGAGAAATAGGACACCACCAAGGCGATCGCGGAAATCATGACCGGGATGGACGCAGCGAAGCCGAGCGGTTCGCCGGCGGACAGGTTCAGGCTGATGTTGCTGATGCCTGCCTTGGATACCAAGTAGATGGCAAGGACCAGCATGACCACGTATACGGCTGGACCGGCGAAGTCGATGAACTTGCGGATGCTTTCCATTCCGTTCCAGAACAATGCGGCCTGGGCTACCCAGAGGATTCCGTAGCAGATCCAACCCAGGGCCGAAAGGCCGAGGAAGCTGTATTGGTGGACGTCGTACAACGGTTTCATGGCCGGGAAGAACTTCAGGAACACGATCACCAGCGCTTCGGAGGCGAGGAAGGTCTGCACTCCGTACCAGGCGACGGCGATCAGGCCGCGGATGATGGCCGGGATGTTGGCGCCCTTGACGCCGAAGACCGCCCGGTTGATCACGGGGTACGGGACGCCTGTCTTTTGGCTGGGCTTCGCCACCAGGTTGCAAAAGACCTGGACAATGACGATGCCCACCAGCAGGGCCACCAACACTTGCCAGCTCGCCAACCCGAGGGCGAAGAGGCTGCCCGCCGTCACATAGCCGCCGATGCTGTGGACGTCTGACATCCAGAAGGCAAACAGGTTGTAGCTGCTCCAGCGCTGGTTCTTCAAGGGCGCCAGGTCTTCATTGCTGAGCCGTGGATCGCGGTGTGCGGCGGCTTCGTCAATCGGGCTGTCAAGGAGGGTGCCAGGCGCACCCGTTTGCTCTGGGGCGAGCTGTGCTTCAGCCATCGGTTCCTCGAATCAGGGTTTTCCACGACAGGGGCAGTCGTTTCACTGATTCAATTGAATGGAACAGATGTTTCAGCGTCGTTTCCGGGCCGCTAACTCTTCTTTACGCTTGCGGTCGCGGGTGCCAGCTCTTGCTGCGGCGGGGGTCCGCGTGTGGGGCGGACAATCGCCGTCGGACTACCGCCGCTCGATCTCTTCGAGTGAGTCGAACACCCCGGTGATTTCCAGGACGCGATCCCTTCCTGAACGGCCCTTCGCCGCCAACACGCCATTCGCGAGGACGCTCATGAGGCTCATGGCCGACGCATAGCTGTCAAAGGCGGCGCTGCCTTCCACCGGGCATTCGATCCAGAGGGAGGCATCGGCCGAAAGCCAGCGGGCGCTGGGGTCTCCGATCAGGATGGTGCTCGCGCCGGTGGCGGTAGCGGCCTTCAGGACGTGATGGAAACGGTCGGGCCTGCGCCGGAAGCCAAGCAGGACCACGACGTCGTTCCCGTCCAGTCCTGCCAGTTCTTCGCCCACGCTTTGGCCTGGCTGAGGGGCCAGATTTACTGAGGAACGGCATTGCAGAAGCTGCTGCCGGAGGTGGAGGGCTACGGGGAAACTGTTGCGGAAACCGATCAGCAGGACATTCCGGGCCTCAGCCAGTTGTTGTGCCACCTTGAGGAGGCGATCGTCGTCGAGCGTGTCGAAAAGGCGGTCCAGGTTCTGCTGTTCCTGTGCCAAATGCAGGGGGAGCCTGCCGTCGCCCTCCTGCCTGGCGAGCGGCACTCCGCTGGTCCTCAGGCTCCGGGTGTGTTCCTTGACCTCGCTGAAATCGGCGAATCCGAGGCGGCGGAAGAGCCTGCTCATGGTGGCCTTGGAAACGCCGCTCAGCTGGGCCAGCTCGGCCGCGTTGTAGACGGCAAGGTCGCCCAGACGGTCCAACAGGGTATCCGCGGCCTTTTGTTCCTGCGGCCCAAGCTCCGAGTAGTGTTGTTGGATTCGCTCATCGATCCTCATGAAACAACCGTCTCACGCGAAACCGTATCTCGCGCGAAATGGCAGGTGTTGCCCTTCTTGGGAATAGGGGCAGCACCTGCCAGTTCGGCGCAGAAAGCCGTTAGTGCTCGGCGGGGGTGTCCGACTTGAGCGGCACTTCTTTGCCTTCGGCGTCGATCAGTTTGCCGTTCTCGAAACGGTCGCCGTGCGCGAGGCAGGCAATGTCCGCTTCGCTGACCACGCGTCCCGTGCCTGCCACGAACACGGATTGGTTGTCCGAGTTGCCGGCCTTGAGATGGTTGAAGAGCACGTTCAGCAGGATCGCCATGATGGCTGCCGAGCTGATGCCCGAGTGGAAGATCGTGGAGAACCAGGACGGGAACTGGTCGTAGAACTTCGGGGCGGCGATCGGGATCATGCCGAAGCCGATGGACGCGGCCACGATGATCAGGTTCATATTGTTGCGGTACTCCACCTTGGAGAGCGTCCGGATGCCGCTTGCGGCCACAGTTCCGAAGAGTACGACGCCGGCGCCGCCCAGGACGGGCGTGGGAACCGCTGCGACAACTCGCCCGAGGACGGGCAGCAGTCCGAGGACCACCAGGATGAACCCGCCGGCGCTGACCACGAAGCGGCTCTTGATGCCGGTGATGGCCACGAGGCCGACGTTCTGGGCGAAGGCGCTCTGGGTGAAGGAATTGAAGATCGGGGAGATGGCGCTGGAGAGCATGTCCGCCCGGAGGCCGTTGCCGATACGGCGTGAATCGACTTTGGTTTCCACGATTTCCCCGACGGCGATGATGTCCGCCGAGGTTTCGGTCAGGGTGACCAGGATGACGATCAGCATCGAAACAATGGACGCGATTTCGAAGGTGGGAGCACCGAACGCGAACGGTGTGGGGAAGGCCACCACCGGACCTTGGCCAACCTTGGAGAAATCGGCCATGCCCGTGGCGAGGGCGATGACGGTCCCGATGACCATGGCAAGGAGGATGGACAGGCGCGAGATGGCCGCGTTGCCGACCTTGCTCAGGAGCAGGACGATGCCCATCGTGGCCGCGGCGAGTCCGATGTTTGCCACGCTGCCGTAGTTGGGTGCGGCGCTGTTGCCGCCCATGGCCCAGTTGGCCGCAACGGGCATGAGGGTCAGCCCGATGGTGGTGATGACGGTGCCTGTGACTACGGGTGGGAAGAATTTGATGATCTTGGAGAAAAGCGGTGTGATTACCAGGCCGATCAGGGACGCCACCATGACCGAGCCGAACACCGCCTGGATCCCGCCCCCGCCGTTGACGATCGCCACCATCGTGGAAACGCCGGCGAAGGACACGCCCTGGACCAGCGGCAGTTGCGATCCGAAGAACGGGATGCCGACAGTCTGCAGAATGGTGGCGAGGCCGCCGACAAACAGGCAGGCCGCGATCAGGAGGCCGATGTTCTGCGAGGACATGCCTGCGGCGGCTCCGATGATGAGGGGCGGGGCGATGATGCCGCCGTACATGGTCAAGACGTGCTGGAAGCCGTAGGCGAACGTGCTCCCGATCGAGAGTCGCTTGTCCTCGGGGCGGGCTGGCCCGGACGCTGCGGGGCGGGTTTTATTCTTCGTGTTCATGGCAGACTTTCTTGGTTCATGGCAGACGTCTTTGTCTGGCTAACTTTGTCTGGCTAACAATGTGGATTTTGGGTGCGAGTGATTGCCCAACTGACTCGCATTTGATGTCGTTTTGAGGCTCCATAACGACACTTGCTGCGAGTCAGTTGGGCGGGTACCTCGGGGTCAGCAGAAGCCGGCGATGCCGTTCCACGCAGCCGGGGCAGGTGTGGTGTTGTCGCGCTGGACCGTGGCTTCGATCAAGCCGTACGGACGGTCCGCGGCGAAGAAGACCTCGTTGGGGTTGTCGAGGCCGAACGGGCTGAGGTCAACCAGGAAGTGGTGCTTGTTGGGCATCGAGAACTTGATCTCGTCCACTTCGCTGTGGGCCTCCAGGACCTTCTTGCCCATGTCGAACAGGGTCTGCTGCAGGGCGTGGGAGTAGTTCTCCGTGAAGCCTTCCAGGAGCAGGGCCTTGATGTCCTCATAGCTCTTGTTGAAGTCGGTCCCGGCAACGTCGAGCCCGGCGCTGTAGCGCCAGCGGGCCGAGACATCGGTGGCGAGGATGCGGTCCGTGGTCTCGGGCAGCGTGGTGTACCGGTCGCGGGGGTAGCCCACGAAGCCGGACTGCGTGGTCTTGAGGACGGTCAGGTCCTTGAGGCCGGAGATGACGTGCGTTGTGTTGCCTTCACGGACCACGACGGCGGTGCGGACTTCCTGGCCCTTGCGGACAAAGCTGTGGTCGTGTTCGGAGCCGTGTGCCTGGATGCGGTCCCAGGTGTAGGCCTCGGCTTCCCAGCGGCCGCCCGTAACCCACTCGAAGCCTGAGGTGAAGTGTTCGCTCAGGCGCAGGAGGAAGGCTTCGGGGGAGCCGATACCGTCGCGGGCAAAGGCGTAGATGGTGTTCTTCTGGGTGTCCGTGGCGACGACGTGTGCGTTGTCGCCTTGGAGGTGCGCAGCCTGGAAGTCGCCACGCAATTGCGAGGTGACGTTAAGGTCTTCGACCTGGTGGCGGTCGGTGTCGCGGGTGACTTTGACGACGCGGACTTCTGCCTTGCCGTACTGGTTGTCGCCGAGGACGATGTTGTTGCTCATGGTCATATCCCAACTTCTGTGAGGTGGAACCACTAAGGTCCACCAATGAAATTAAGCGCGTGTTTCATACGCGTTTCTGGTGGAGCCGACCCAACAAAAAAGAGCCGGCATCCGTTGATGCCAGCTCATTACGACCCTGCCTGCTGCTCCCAGGTTACGTGACCTGCGCCACGAATTGAAGAAAGCGTAGCTCACGTCTGCCAGTGGTGTACATCACTTCCGGAGAATCGTTATCTACTTTCTGATTGTGACCGACGGCGGCTGGCCGCAGGGGCATGGTCCCGTGGGCGCCTCTTGACGTGGTTCGGGAATCCCCCCTACCATTTCCATATAACAAAAAATGTTTTCCAATATGCGGAAAATGTGAAGAACCTGACGAAGGGCCTGAACCGCATCGCCACGGAGAACTTGAGCGCATGAAATAGGAGGACAGATGGACTCGCAGGATAAGAACAACGTCGTGGAATTCCCCGCGCCCGGCCAGGAACTGTACCTGCCGTTCGGCGCTACGGATCCTGACTTCTACATTCCGGCCGACTGCGACCGCATGCCCGGGACTTTCTCCCGTTGGCTGCGCGCCCTTCCGGTATTCGGCCGGCAGCGTTCCTAGGGCTCCTGCCCCTGGGGATGGGGGACTCTGCGCAACAGAGCCAAAAGGGCGGGCGGCACCTGGGGAGGTGCCGCCCGCCGCTTTGCGTCGTGGCGCCGCTTTGTTCGTGGGACAGAAATTTCGCCCGGGAACCTACATTGGCAGGGCCTTGGCGATGGTCGAAACGATCATGCCCGCTTTGACGGACACGAGGATCAGGCTCACGGCGGTCAGGCCAATCAGTGCCCAAACCGGTGCGAGTCCGCGCTGCGGGGCGACCTTGTGGACGATCACTGAACGGCCCACCACGTAGACTCCGGCGCCCAGGAAGGCCCACGCCCAGTGGAAGGGGCGCACCACACCGTCCCTCTGCAGCTTTTGCCAGTCGAGGTAGGACAAGAGAACGCTGACCCCGTAGATGAACCAGGACGAGATAACCAGCAGGAAATACGGAACGCTGAACGCGCTGGGATCGAGGGTGGGTACGGTCCGAGCGCCGACATATCGCAGGTGGAAGACCGGATTCCAGAGCATCAGGATAATCAGTGTGATCACCGGCAGCAGCGTGACGAGCCAGATAAACGGATTGTAGACCGGCGTCTGCTTGCTGATTTCCGGGCGCGGCGCGGGCTGGACCGGTCCCGCGTATTGCCCAGGTCCCGCGTATTGCCCGGGTCCGGCGTATTGCCCGGGCCGCGCGGCCGCGGGCCACGCCGCGCCGGGCTGACCAGCACCGGGCTGACCTGCTCCTGCTTGGGCCCCGCCGGTCTGGGCCGGTGGGTTCCAAGCGTCTCCAGTCCAGGCGTTACCGTCCCACCACCGTAGTTGCCCGGAGCCCGAGGGGTCCGGGTACCAACCTGGAGGAGTCGGCGTGTTGTGCTGGGGGACGGTCATGATTTGCCTCCTGATCTACGACCTAATCGAGAGGCTACTCCTAACCGCTGACGATTTTCTGTGCGGCGGCTGAGTGTTTGGCAATAAGTTCCGGGATGTCCAGACCCGGAATCTGGCCGTCCATAACGCGCCACTTGCCGCCCACCATGACGCGGTCGGCGCGGTCCGCCGCGCAGAGCAACAATGCCGCGACGGGATCATGGCTGCCGGAGAAGCGCAGCCCCTCGGGCTTGAACAAGGCAAGGTCTGCCTGCATCCCGGGAGCAATCTGGCCGATATCGGTGCGGCCCAACACTGCAGCGGATCCCCGCGTCGCCCAGCCGAGCGCACGCTCCACCGGGACGTCCGCGCCATAGCGCAGCCGCTGCAGATACAGCGCTTGCCGCGCTTCGAGGATCATGTTGGAGGCATCGTTCGACGCCGAACCGTCCACTCCCAGCCCTACCGGAACCCCGGCGGCCTCAAGTTCCAGCACCCGTGCGGTGCCGGACGCGAGCCGCATGTTCGACGTCGGGCAGTGCGCGACGGCGGTGCCCGCGGCACCCAGCCGGGCGATCTCGTCGTTGTCGAAATGGATCCCGTGGCCAAGCCAAGTGCGCTTTCCGAGCCAGCCGACGCTGTCCAGATAATCCACGGTGCGCAACCCGAACATCTCGCGGCAGAAATCTTCCTCGTCGATGGTTTCCGCGAGGTGCGTGTGAAGCCGGACATCCAGCCGTTCGGCCATGGCAGCGCTCTCGGCCATGATCTCCCGGGTCACCGAGAACGGCGAGCAAGGGGCCAAGGCAATCTGGATAACTGCGCCGTCTCCGCGTTCGTGGTACTTCCCGATCAGCCGTTCGCTGTCCGCGAGGATCACCTCCGGGCGCTGCACCGTGGATCGAGGCGGCAGGCCGCCGTCGTCCTCGCCCAGCGTCATGGACCCGCGGGTGAGCGTGGCGCGCATGCCGACTTCACGCACGACGCCGACCTCGACGTCGATCGCGTCCTCAAGTCCCGCGGGGAAGAGGTAGTGGTGGTCGGCCGCCGTGGTGCAACCGGAAAGCAGGAGTTCCGCAAGCGCAACTTTCACGGCAAGTTCGAGGCTGTCCGGCGTCAGTCGCGCCCACACGGGATAGAGGTTCTGCAGCCATGGAAACAGGGGGACGTTGGCCACCGGACCCCAGGCGCGGGTGAGCGTTTGGTAGAAGTGGTGGTGCGTGTTGATGAGCCCTGGCAGCAGGACGTGGCTGCCGGCGTCGAAAGTTTCATGGCACGGCGCGGATGGACGCTTTCCGGCGGGGACGAGCTCGGCGATTTTCCCATCGCTGACCACGATGCCGCCGCGGGCGTCGAGCCCGTTGGCGGTGAACACATCGAGGGGATTCTTGATCCAGAGCCGGGAAGAGGCTGGATCCGTCGCCGGGGCTGCTGGCTGGAAATCGGATTTCGGGGACACGGGAATCCTTGTCTGGTCGGCGTAGTTGCGTTCCAGCTCAGTGGTTCCTGTCTGCTGATCCAGGTTCCGGCGGGTCATCCCTGCCGATGGCACCCAGCGTAAGTGGCTCGCCGAAGTGCGTCAATGTGACTGACGTCGAGATACCGTCGCCGGGCGAGAATTTCACATGTCGAAACTTTTTTTCCAGAAACTATGGCGCGGCTCACATCTCCGGTGCTAATCTCAATTTGCCAAAGGCGGGCACCCGGACTCCGGGAAGCTATCTACCAGGCGAAACCTTCAAAAGCACGCGCTGAAGCCTGGTAATCGCAGCACTGGTCTGTCACGTTCAGATGCCTCCCTGGTTACAGGCTTCCTCAGCACAAAGGAAGTCGCACATGAGTACCACCGTCACGGCCGAACATTTCTTGGCCACCTCCATTGAGCTGGCAACAGCCAATGTCCTCAACAGCGGCGGGCCGTTCGGGGCCGTCATTGTCACCGCGGACGGCCGCGCCTTCGAAGGCGTCAACCGCGTCACCGCAAGCAACGACCCCACGGCGCACGCCGAGGTCACCGCCATCCGCAATGCCTGCCGCGAGCTCGGCACCTTCGATCTCAGCGGAGCCACCCTCTACACGAGCTGCGAGCCATGCCCCATGTGCCTGGCCTCGGCTCTCTGGGCACGCATTGACAATGTGGTGTTCGCAGCAGACCGGCACGACGCCGCCTCCGTCGGCTTTGACGACGCCGTCTTCTACGAATACTTCGAGAACGAAGACCGGGACAAGCTCATGCCGGTCCGCAAACTGGAACTGGGCGACCCCCAGGCACCGGCCATCCTGGAACCGTTCAACACCTGGAACACGCTTGACTCCAGGATTGACTACTAGGGCCCGGTGGCTGAAATGACAATCCTGGACCCCGCAGAAATGCGAACGGCAACTGAAAAGCAGGCTGCGCCCTTGGGCGCAGGGCAGACAGATGCACGCGAAAAGCACACGGCAACCGGACTGGCACAGCGGGGCAGCAGCCCCAAGCCCCCGGCGTCGAACTCCTTCCTGGATCGTTTCTTCCAGATCACCAAGCGTGGCTCCACGCTGGCCCGCGAATTCCGCGGCGGCATCGTCACGTTCTTCACGATGGCCTACATCGTTATCCTCAACCCACTGATTCTGGGCGGATTCTCAGCCCAGAACGCACCCACGGATGTGGCGGGCGGATGGTTGTCCGCAGCGCAGGTGGGGGCAGTCACCGGCCTCACCGCCGGCGTCATGACGGTCCTCTTCGGCCTTATCGCGAACCTGCCGTTCGGGCTCGCCGCAGGCTTGGGAATCAACTCGTTCCTCGCAGTCGCCGTCATCCACGAAGTCACCTGGCCGGAAGCCATGGGCCTGGTGGTCATCAACGGCATCCTGATTGTCCTGTTCGGCGTCACGGGTGCCCGGACCGCGATCTTCAAGGCTGTCCCCAAGGAACTCAAGGCCGCCATCACCGTTGGCATCGGCCTGTTCATCGCCTTCATCGGCTTCGTCGATTCCGGCTTCGTCCGCGCCACAAAAGGCGGACCGCCGGTACAGCTCGGCAACGATGGTTCCATCACCTCTATACCAACCCTTGTTTTCATTGTCGGTCTGCTGGTCATGGGAATCCTCGTGGCCCGTAAGATCCAGGGCGGCCTCCTGATCGGAATCGTCGCCACCACGGTCCTCGCCGCCGTCGTCGAGGCCGTCATGCACATCGGGCCTGGCAGCGCCGCCAATCCCGGTGGCTGGCACCTCAACACCCCGGTACTGTCCGGCCAGCTGGTTTCCGCACCGGACTTCAGCCTGGTGGGCCACTTCGACCTCTTCGGCTCGTTCTCGAGGATCGGCGGCCTGGCGGCCACGATGCTGGTGTTCACCCTGGTGTTCACCAACTTCTTCGACGCCATGGGCACCATGACCGGTCTCGCCAAGAGCGCCGGCGTGGCATACAAGGACGGGACGTTCCCCAAGCTCAAGTCGGCCTTCATCGTCGAAGGCCTGGGTGCGGTAGCCGGCGGCGCGACGTCGGGCTCGTCCAACACCGTATACATCGACTCCGCTGCCGGGATTGGCGAAGGCGCCCGCACGGGCCTGGCATCGGTAGTCACCGGGCTGCTGTTCCTGGGATCGATGTTCCTGACCCCGCTCACCAGCGTGGTTCCGCTCGAGGTCGCAGCCGCAGCGTTGGTGGTGGTGGGCGCCATGATGATGGCGCAGATCCGCGAGATCAAGTTCTCCAAGTTCTCCGTGGCCCTGCCCGCCTTCCTCACCATCGTCACCATGCCGCTGACGTACTCCATCGCCAACGGCATCGGTGTCGGATTCATCTCCTGGGCCGTGATCCATGCGGCCTCGGGGAAGGGCAAGAAAGTCCATCCCCTCATGTGGGTGGTGACCGTGGGCTTCTTGGTCTACTTTGCCCGCGGGCCGATCAGCGCCCTCTTGGGATCATGACCGAGGGCAGCCGGCCAGGAGCGTAGCCGGCCATTGAGGCGGCGGTCCGGCCGCAAGTCACCGCAATGAATAGGCGTCCGCCGATCGTCCCCAAGCGCATAGCGCGGACGACGACGGCGGGCGGCGGTGGGGTGCGGCTGCTCCGCCAAGGACCGGGGTGGGAAATGAGAGGCCCGCCCCGGTCCTCTTCACGCAACGGTTGCCTGTTTACCCGAAGCTCTCCTGTACAGACGCAAGGAATGAGAATATGAGGCAAGATCGCACACTGCCCCGGGCGGGTCTCCGTTCCGGGACCTCGGTAAAGGAGGTGTTGCCATGCTGGATTTGATGCCTTCGCTGGTCACGTGGCGGCCCGCGGTCTCCGGGCAGCGATGCGCCGTCGCCACGATCGTGGCCGCGGGAGGTTCCGTGCCCCGGCCGCTCGGCACGTCCATGCTGGTTTCCGAACACGGCGACGTCCTTGGCAGCCTCTCTGGCGGCTGCGTGGAAGGCGCCGTGGTGGAGGCCGCGCTTCAAGCAATGCACGACGGCGGCAGCCGCCTTGAGTCGTTCGGCTACAGCGCCGAGGACGCGTTCGCCGTCGGGCTCACGTGTGGCGGCGAGCTGGAAGTCCACATCCAGCCGACCGGGGCCGCCGGGCTGGACCTGGATTGGTTGAACACCGTGAGCGGCTTGCAGTCCTCCCTGGCACTCATCCGCAGGCTCGACGCTGCGGGAGGCGCCGTCGTCGTTCCTGATCCGGCGCGTTTCTCCGCCGCAGGTTCACGGGAACTTTCGGCCCTTCTTGGCGGGGATGACGCCGTGATCCGCGCCGCTGCAGCCCAGCTCGAGCCACTCCTGCATGGTGGCCGCGCAGGGCTGGTGCGGCTCGCTCCGGCCGAAGGCTGCGGGGGCTCCGCGCCGGAAGCCGAACCCATTACCCTCTTCGTGGAAAGCCGCTTGCCCGCGGCCCGCATGCTGATCTTTGGCGCCAACGACTTCGGCGCGGCATTGCTCCCCGCCGGGAAACTCCTGGGTTACGAGGTCACTTTGTGCGATGCGCGGCCCGCGTTTTCGAGCCAGGGCCGTTTCCTCGCTGCAGACCACCTCGTCACCGACTGGCCGCACCGGTACCTTGCCGCAGAAGCAGCCGCCGGCCGGGTCGATTCCCGAACCGTGGTGTGCGTGCTGACCCACGATCCCAAATTCGATATTCCCCTGCTGGAAACAGCCCTCGCTTTGGACCTCGCCTATGTGGGAGCCATGGGTTCGAGGCGCAGCCACCGGCAGCGGATCGACGGACTTCTGGCTCGCGGCATCTCGGTCGAGGCCCTCGGACGCCTGCATTCGCCGATCGGACTGGACCTTGGTGCCGTCACTCCCGCCGAAGTGGCCGTTTCCATTACCGCCGAAATCCTCGCGTCCCGCGCTCCGCACCCGGCCTCTGCCTGGGGTTCGCTCAAGGACGGAAGCGGGCCGATCCATCAGACCAGCACCCCCGAACAAAGCAAGGTGACCCCATGGACATGAACACCATCGAGTCCGTGGTTGCCACCACGGATCCAGGCCAGTGGCGCGAGGGCGACGCCTGGCTCGCCGGCGGCACGGTCTTGTTCTCCTACGGCAGTCCGGTGGGCAGCGAAGAGCCGCTCAAGCGGTTACTCGATCTGGGGCAAACAGGCTGGCCGGCCGTAACCGTGAGCGACGCCGGCATTGAGTTGGCCGCCACCTGCACGGTCGCCGAGCTCTACGCTCTCCCGGTGTCTGACGACGTGGCCGGCCGGAACTGGCCGGGACTGGACCTTTTCCGCCCGTGCTGCGACTCTTTCGTGGCCTCCTTCAAGGTATGGAACATGTCCACCGTTGGCGGCAATGTGTGCACTTCGCTCCCGGCCGGGCCGATGATTTCACTGTGCGCCGGCCTGGATGCCAGGGCCACCATCCTCGGCCGGCACGGCAGCAGCCGCACCGTTCCCGCGGCCGAGTTCGTCACCGGGGACGGGAAGAACCGCCTGGCACCCGGCGAGCTCCTGCGCAGCATCCAGCTGCCGGCGTCGGCCTTGGCGGCGAAGGTGGCCTTCCGCCGGCTCTCGCTGAGCAATCTCGGGCGATCCGGGGTGCTGCTGATCGGAAGGCTCGACGCCGATGGCGGCCTGGTCCTCACCGTCACCGCTGCCACTAAACGGCCCGTACAGCTGCGGTTCGCCGCCGCGGAGTTGCCGGACGCCGAGCGGCTGGCCGCCGCCGTCGGGCATTCAATCCCCACGGAGCTGTACCACGACGACATCCATGGGCTCCCGGAATGGCGCCGCGACATGACGTTCCGGCTCGCCGAGGAGATCCGCGCGGAACTGTGCGGTCCGGTTTCAGGCGAGGGACCGCTCACGGTCTCGGGCGATTTCTGGCCACCGCACGCCACCTCGCCGCAACCATCCACCCAACCCGCACAGAAGGAGGCCTGAGCATGGCAATCGAGATCAACGGAACTGCCACCGAGGCCGCACCCCGCCCGGGCCAGTGCCTTCGGACGTTCCTGCGTGAACAGGGAAACTTCGGGGTCAAGAAAGGGTGCGACGGAGGGGACTGCGGTGCGTGCACCGTCCACGTGGACGGAAAACCCGTGCACAGTTGCATCTACCCGGCCGTCCGCGCCGAAGGGCACTCGGTCACCACCATCGAGGGGTTGTCGAGTGGGGAAGAGCTGCATCCGGTACAGGAGCAGTTCCTCGAAAACCAGGGCTTCCAGTGCGGCTTCTGCACAGCGGGCATGATGATGACCGCCGCCACCTTCGACGAGGAACAGAAAGAAAACCTCCCGCGAAACCTCAAGGGAAACCTGTGCCGCTGCACGGGTTACCGCTCTATCGCGGACGCCGTGTGCGGTAGTCACAATCATTCGCCCGACGGCGGTGCGGCGGGCGCGGCAGTCATGCCCACCTCAGGCCAGCTCGGCGACAACGTTCCCGCGCCTGCGGGACGCGCCGTCGTCACCGGCACCGCCCGCTATACGCTCGACGTCCCCGCGGAACAACTCCCGGGACTGCTGCATCTCAAGTTGCTGCGCTCGCCGCACGCGCACGCCCGGATTGTGTCCATCGATACGACGGCGGCCCTCCAAGTACCCGGCGTCGTCGCGGTTTTCACCCATGAGGACGCGCCGGCCCGGTTGTTCTCAACTGCCCAGCATGAGCTTTACACCGACGATCCCGACGATACCCGTGTCCTCGACAACGTGGTGCGCTTCATCGGCCAGCGGGTTGCCGCCGTCGTCGCCGAATCGGTGGGCGCAGCGGAAGCCGGGGCCCGGGCCATCAAAGTGGAGTACGAACTCCTGGACGCTGTCTTCTCGCCGCAGGATGCGGTGCTGCCCGGTGCACCCGCGATCCACGGAGAGAAGGACGGGGAAACGGCCCGGATATCCCGCCCACAGGACAACGTCGTGGCGGAGGTCCATTCCGAGCTGGGGAACGTTGAAGCCGGATTCGCAGCGGCCGACTTCATCCACGAGAACACGTACCAAACCCAGCGCGTTCAGCACGTCGCGATGGAAACGCACTGCTCCATCGCCTGGGTGGAACCCTCTGAGAAGCCCGGGGAAGAGCGGCTCATGGTGCGTTCCTCCAGCCAGGTCCCGTTCCTGGTCCGGCGCACCCTCGCCCGCGTCTTCGATCTTCCCGAAGACCGAATCCGCGTGGTGGCCGGCCGTGTGGGCGGCGGTTTCGGCGGAAAGCAGGAAGTCCTCGCTGAGGACCTCGTGGCCATGGCGGCCCTCAAGCTCCGCCGGCCTGTGCAAGTGGAGTTCACCCGCACCGAGCAATTCACCGCCACCACCACGCGCCACCCCTTCACCATCAAGGTCAAGGCCGGGACAAGCCGGGACGGCCACCTGACGGCGATGCAGCTGGACGTGGTCACCAACACCGGTGCGTACGGAAACCACGCGCCAGGAGTGATGTTCCACGGTTGCGGCGAGTCCCTGGCCGTCTACAAATGCGCCAACAAGAAAGTGGATGCACAGGCCGTCTACACCAACACGGTCCCGGCCGGCGCCTTCCGTGGCTACGGCCTGAGCCAGATGATCTTCGCGATCGAATCGGCCGTGGACGAACTCGCCGTTGGTATCGGCATGGACCCCCTGGAGTTCCGGCTCAAGAACATGGTCCGTCCCTGTGACGACATGCTCTCCACGAACCCGGAACCGGAAGAGGACGTGTTCTACGGGAGCTACGGACTGGACCAGTGCGTAGCGTTGGTCCGGGATGCCCTCGAGCGCGGCGGCCAACGCTACCGGGACGCCGGGCTCGACGATCTCGGTCCGGAGTGGGTCACCGGTGTCGGCTCCGCGCTGTCCATGATCGACACCGTTCCGCCCCGCGGGCACTTCGCCCACACGCGCCTCAGGCTCCTGCCGGACGGTACGTTCGACGCCGCCGTCGGGACCGCAGAATTCGGCAACGGCACCACCACGGTCCACGCCCAGCTGGCGGCGACCGCTCTGTCCACCGCCGCGGCGAGCGTGGCCGTGCGCCAGTCCGATACGGATCTCGTGGAGCACGATACCGGGGCATTCGGCTCCGCAGGCACCGTGGTGGCCGGGCAGGCGACCTTGCTCGCGGCGCAGGAACTCGCGCTGCGGATCCGGGCAGTGGCTGCCGGAATCGCGGGTGTTTCGGAGGCGGACTGCGTGCTCGAAGACGGCGCCGCGCGCTGCGGTGAGCGGGTCTTGGCGCTCGCGGACGTGCACGACGCCGCGCAGCAGCAGGGCGTGGAACTCGCCACCGAGGGGCGTTGGGGTGGAACCCCGCGTTCGGTGGCCTTCAACGTCCACGGATTCCGGGTGGCCGTAAACACCGGAACGGGGGAGCTGAGGATCCTGCAGAGCGTCCAGGCGGCCGATGCCGGCGTCGTGGTCAATCCACGGCAATGCCGCGGCCAGGTGGAAGGCGGAATCGCCCAGGCGTTGGGTGTCGCGCTGTATGAGGAAGTCCGCGTGAACGACGTCGGCCGGGTCACCACCGACATCCTGCGGCAGTACCACATCCCTTCCTTCGCGGACGTGCCACGCAGCGAGGTCTATTTCGCGAAAACGAATGACCAGATGGGGCCGCTCGGTGCGAAGTCCATGAGCGAGAGCCCCTTCAATCCGGTGGCACCCGCGCTGGCCAACGCCATCCGGAACGCCACCGGGGTGAGGTTCGTGGCCCTCCCCATCGCCCGGGACAAGATTTACCTGGCGCTCAAGGACGCCGACGCCTCCACCCCCACCCAACTGGCTCGCATTTAATGTCGTTATGAGCCCTCATAACGACAACAACTGCTAGCTAGTTGGGGTGGCTAGTCGCCGAGGAGGTGCAGCTTGTCCTTCGTGTCCACGTCGGCTCCGTCGGCGAGGTCGCTGCAGTCGACGACGTCCACCAGCCCAGGGTGCGCTTTGAGGAAACGGCGTGCTCCGGCGTCGCCCACGGCGGACTCGGCGACGTCGGCACGGAGGCTGGCGTCGATGATCAAGGGGTGGCCGCGCCGGAGTTTTGTTGTGGTGCTGCCGTGGTGGACAGTGTCCGGGTATCCCGCTGCCGTCACACGGCCGGCTTGGTGCGCGGCCAGCAGCCGGGCGACGACGCCGGGGGTCAACCCGGGCTGGTCCACCAGAGTCACCATGACGTTGTGGCCGTGGGTAGCCGCCGCAACACCAGTACGAAACGAGCTGGACATGCCGGACGCCCACTCCGGGTTGTCCACCACGAGGTACCCGCCCAGGTCCGTCGTGCCTCGGACATCCTCGGCTCCGGCCCCGAGCACCACGACGACCTCGAGGCACCCGCCGTCGAGCAATGTCTTGGCGAGTACCTCCACCAAGGTGTGGCCGCGGAAGGGCAGCAGCGCCTTGGGGCCGAGGCCCAGGCGCGTCCCTGCGCCGCCGGCCAACAGCACACCAGTGGTGGGCACGGAGGTCGAATCGTTCATGGGGTTCACCCTATCCATGTGCCCCCGCGAGATCTCTAGGTTCACCTTGCATTCCCATATAGGTCTACCGAAAAAGGTTGAATATTACCCATGGGTAGGCCTTCTGGCAGGCTCCCATGGCCGATATTCTCTTATGGACTTCACGAGAGTCAGTGGTCATCGAAGGGGATGCAATGACGCATCCGCGGTGGAAAGAGGTTTTATGTCTGGCATTTTCGAAATCTTGACAGCGGGGGAGCAGTCGTTCCGTTTCCGGTTGAAGGCTGATGATGGAACGGTAGTGGCGGTATCGCCCAAGTTCCCGGATATAGCGGCCCTTGTGGCCGGTATCAACGCAGTCAGGGAGAATGCCGCCACAGGATTCGTGGTGGATCGCCGCTCGCTCGGAGCGTGACAGCAAATCGGCGGTAGTGCTCTAAGAGCACTACCGCCGATTCTTTTTTACAGCTGTTTAGGAGTCGCCCCCCGAACCGCCGGTGGTGCCGGCAGTCACGTCGAGGAGCTTGTACCGGTCAATGGCGTACGACGGCGCACCCGGGTCAACTTCGCCTCGGCGGGCGAGGAGTTGCAGGGCTTTCACGACGATGGAGTGGGTGTCGTTTTTGAAGAAGCGGCGTGCGGCCTGGCGGGTGTCGGAGAATCCGAAGCCGTCGGCGCCGAGGGAGGCGAATTCGTTGGGGATGAATTGGCGGATCTGGTCCGGGACGGCCTTCATGTAGTCGGTGACGGCGATGACCGGTCCGGTGGCGCCGGCGAGTTGCTGGGCGACGAACGGGGTGCGGGGTTCTTCGCCGGGGTTCAGGAAGGCGTGTTCTTCGGCGGCGAGTCCGTCGCGTCGGAGTTCGTTCCAGGAGGTCACGGACCACACGTCCGCGGAGACTCCCCAGTCCTGGGCGAGGAGTTTCTGGGCTTCCAGGGCCCAGGGGACCGAGACGCCGGAGGCCAGGAGCTGGCTCTTGGGGCCTTCAGCGCTCGACGCCGATAGCCGGTAGATGCCCTTCAAAACACCGTTTACATCGAGGTTCTCGGGCTCGTTCGGCTGGGTGATGGGTTCGTTGTATACGGTGAGGTAGTACATCAGGTTTCTATCGGATGCGGGTCCGGTTCCTTCGCCGCTTGCGGCCGGTCCGTACATGCGTTCGAGTCCGTCGCGGATGATGTGGCCGATTTCGTAGCCGTAGGCGGGGTCGTAGGTGAGCACGGCGGGGTTGGTGGAGGCCAGGATGGGGGAGTGGCCGTCGGCGTGCTGGAGTCCTTCGCCGGTGAGGGTGGTCCGTCCTGCGGTGGCGCCGATGATGAAGCCGCGGGTCATCTGGTCCGCGGCGGCCCA
>NZ_JBIYDB010000012.1:0-115709 GCF_044908325.1 Arthrobacter sp. GAS37 | reverse complement strand
GCGGACACCGCCCACCAGATGGAGCAATCACTCACCAACACTGCGGTGCAGAGCGATCCCGACTTCGTCTCCCGGATGGCGAAACGCTGGGTTGATGCCATCGACCAGGACGGATCCGAACCCGGCGAGGAAGAACTGCGCCACCGCCAGGGAGCGTTCATCCGCAAACCCCGCCGCGGCCTGCACCACCTGGAAATCTTCGCCACCGCGGACCAATTCGAAACCCTCGCCACCGTCATGAACACCGCCACCAACCCGCGCCTCCAGCCCAACGCCGCCGCCACCAACCCGCGCCTCCAGCCCAACGCCGCCGCCACCGGCACCGACCTGGACCGCCGCTCCCGGGCGCAGAAACTGCTCGACGGGCTCATCGGAGCCTGCGCAGCGGCCCTGTCCACCGGCGAACTGCCGGCCAACGGTGGTCTCCGGCCGCAGGTGATGGTGACCATCGACTACCAAGACCTGCTCGAGCGCCTCGGACACCACGCCCGCGAAACGCCCACCGGCCCCCGCCTCAGCAGCGGCGCCTCCACGTTCCAGGGCCCGCTCCACCCCTCGGTCATCCGCAAGATCGCCTGCGACGCGGACATCATCCCCGTCCTGCTCGGCAGCGACAGCCGCGTGCTGGACATCGGCCGCACCACCCGGGTCTTCCCGCCCCACATCCGCAAAGCCATCATCGCCCGCGACCAAGGCTGCGCCTTCCCCGACTGCACCATCCCCGCACCCTGGTGCGAAGCCCACCACATCACCTACTGGTCCAACGGCGGCACCACCGGAACCGACAACGGCACCCTCTTATGCAGCCACCACCACCACGTCATCCACAAAGAACACTGGACCATCACCATGGAAACCGGCGTGCCATGGTTCAAACCACCACCCCACGTCGACCCCCGCCAAACACCCCGACGCAACCACCACTTCAGACCCACCCGGAAATGAACCCGCCCCGGACACGAAACGCGCGTGCACACGACAGGATGATCCCACCGCCTAGGCGGGCGTCCCGCCGTCGACGTCTGCCATCGCCTGTTCGCGGACGGCCGCCATCCTTTGGACGACTGTGACGGCCGTAGCGGCGGCGAGCATGACAAGGGTCACCAGCAAGACGACGGGAGGCAAGCCCAGTCCGGTCAGACCGGTGACGAGGAGCACAGAGATGAGCCGCTCCGCGCGTTCGGCGATGCCCACATTGGCGTAGAAGCCCAATGATTCAGCCTTGGCGCGGGCGTACGAAACCACCATCCCGAGCACCAGGCAGGCCAGGGACGCTATGGCAATCGCGCTGTTCCCGCCGCCCGTGAAGAACCAGATTGCGACGCCGACGAAGATGGCGCCGTCTGCCAGCCGGTCCAGCGTGGAGTCGAGGAAGTTTCCCCACGGACCGCTGCGTCCTTGTTCCCTTGCCATGATGCCGTCCACGACATCGGACAGCGCGAAAACGGCGATCAGCAGCGAACCCCACCAGAGCTGGCCCAGGGGGTAGAGAATCAGGGCGCCCAGTACTACGCCGGCGGTCCCGACGACGGTAACGGCGTCAGGCGAGACTCCCACCCTGATTAGGAACCGGGCAAGGGGCGAGAACAGCCCGGTGAAAAACCCGCGGGCGTGCCGATTAAGCATCCGTCTCCCCGGACAGATCCGACTCTTCAGGCCAGGCGTCGGCCACCTGCTGGCGGACCTCGTCAAGGGTCTGGGTGATGGCCTTCGTCTGGGCGATGATCGGGAAGAAGTTCCCGTCCCCACCCCAGCGCGGAACCACGTGCTGATGCAGGTGGGCGGCGATTCCCGCCCCGCCCGCCACACCTTGGTTCATGCCCAGGTTGAAGCCGCTCGGGTTGGCCACCTTTCGCAGCACCCGCATTGCGGTCTGCGTGAGTTCCGCCATTTCCGCTGTTTCCTGCACCGTGATGTCCGTGTAGTCCGGAACATGCCGGTACGGGCACACCAGCAAATGACCGGGGTTGTAGGGAAACAAATTGAGCACCACGTAGCACGTCTTGCCGCGGCGCACGATGAGGGATTCCTCGTCCGTGCGGCTCGGAGCCACGCAGAAGGGGCAGTCGTCCTCGTTTTTGAACTGGTTCTGCCCGCCCTTGATATAGGCCAGGCGGTGCGGGGTCCACAGGCGCTGGAAGGCATCGGGAACACCTGCCAGGCCGAAGTCGTCAGTCACTTCGGCATCGCCCGGATAGTCAGCTGTCACGCCCGTGTTCTCCTGCACTGTTCCCTGCCCCCCCGCGGTGTCCGACTCGTCAGCTCTCGCGGTTCTTGACGGCGTCCACAATCCTTCGGACGGCCTCGGCAACGGGCACACCGTTGTCTTGGCTGCCGTCACGGAAGCGGAACGACACCGCGCCGGCCTCTGCGTCCTCTCCGCCGGCAATGAGGACGAAAGGAATCTTGTCCTTGCTCGCAGTGCGGATCTTCTTCGGGAAGCGGTCCGAGGAAATGTCCACCTCGGCACGGATGCCCGCGGCCTTGAGCTGGCCGACGACGTCGAACATGTAGTCGTTGAACGCTTCCGCCACCGGAATGCCAACCACCTGCACGGGCGAAAGCCATGCGGGGAAAGCTCCCGCGTAGTGTTCGGTGAGTACGCCCATGAAACGCTCTACCGAGCCGAACAAAGCACGGTGGATCATGACCGGACGCTGGCGGGTGCCGTCGGCGGCCTGGAACTCCAGCTCGAACCGCTCAGGCAGGTTGAAGTCCAGTTGGATGGTGGACATCTGCCAAGTGCGGCCCAAGGCGTCCTTGGCCTGCACGGAGATCTTGGGACCGTAGAACGCGGCTCCACCCGGATCCGGCACCAGCTCCAAGCCCGAGGCCTCGGCTACTTCGGCCAAGGTACGGGTGGCTTCCTCCCAAGCAGCGTCTTCCCCAACGAACTTGTCTTCGTTCTTGGTGGACAGTTCAAGGTAGAAGTCGTCCAACCCGTAGTCCTTGAGCAGGCCGAGGACAAAGTTCAGGGTTGTGGTGAGTTCGTCCTTCATCTGCTCGCGGGTGCAGTAGATGTGGGCGTCGTCCTGTGTCATGCCGCGCACGCGGGTCAGCCCATGGACAACACCGGACTTCTCGTAGCGGTACACAGAGCCGAATTCGAAGAGCCGAAGGGGCAGTTCCCGGTAGGAGCGGCCGCGCGAACGGAAGATCAGGTTGTGCATGGGGCAGTTCATCGGCTTCAGGTAATAGTCCTGGCCGGGCTTGCGCACGGTGCCATCGTCGTTCAATTCCGCGTCGATGTGCATCGCCGGGAACATGCCTTCCTTGTACCAGTCAAGGTGGCCGGAAACTTCGTAGAGGTGTCCCTTGGTGATGTGCGGGGTGTAGACGAACTCGTATCCGGCGTCGACGTGACGCTGGCGCGAATAGTCCTCCATCGCCTTGCGGATAATCCCGCCCTTGGGATGGAACACCGGCAGGCCGGAGCCCAGCTCATCCGGGAAGGAAAACAGGTCCAGCTCCGCGCCGAGCTTGCGGTGATCGCGGCGCTCGGCTTCGGCGATGCGCTCCTGGTACGCCTTCAGCGCGTCCTTGGTGGGCCAGGCGGTGCCGTAGATGCGCTGCAGCTGCTGGTTGTTCTGGTTGCCGAGCCAGTATGCCGCCGAGGAGCGGGTCAGGGCGAAGGCGTTGGAGATCAGTTTGGTGTTGGGCAGGTGCGGGCCGCGGCAAAGATCGCACCAGGCGCTTTCACCGCTCTTGCGGTCCACGTTGTCGTAGATGGTGATGTCCCCGGCGCCCACTTCGACGTTGACGCCCTCGCCGGCGTCGGCGGCGTCGTTCTTCTTGCCCAACAGCTCGAGCTTGTAGGGCTCGCCCTTCATGGCTTCGCGGGCTTCGTCTTCGGTGACGACGCGGCGCACGAACTTCTGGTTCTGGTTGATGATCTTCTGCATCATCTTCTCGAGCTGGCGCAGGTCTTCAGGGGTGAAGGGCTCGGCAACATCGAAGTCGAAGTAGAAGCCGTCTGTGATGTAGGGGCCGATTCCGAGCTTGGCGTCCGGACGAAGCTGCTGCACGGCCTGGGCCATGACGTGCGCGGTCGAGTGGCGCAGGACGTTGAGTCCGTCCGGCGAGTCGATGGTGATGCCATCAACCTGGGCACCCTCGGGCAGTACCTGGTCAAGGTCCTTGAGTTCGCCGTCGACACGGGCCACTACGACGTCGCGGCGCTCGAAGAAGAGTTCCGCGCCGGTGGTCCCTTCCGTCACCTTGGTCTCTTCGCCATCGACGATGAGGGTGATCTGCTGGGCATCTGACACGGGTGTCTCCTATTCATTGATAAGGCTTCATAGCTTGTGGCGTACGGGGACCACAGCCAGCCATCGTCCATCGTATCCGCTCCGGCTGGGGCAGCCAAAGCAGGAGCGGGCATGCCGTTTTTCGCCGAGAAGACCCGGTGCGGGAGGGATTTTTTGGCATGCGTAACTGCGACCCGTCCAACCCGTAATGGGGAGGACCGCGGGACCGGACTGTGGGGCGGTCTGAAACCGCGCTATCGCAGGGCTACAAGCGGCCTGCGGCGCTTCTCACTTCGTGTTTCCGCCATGCCGGTTGGTGGAGCAGATGCAAGCGGTGGGCCTGACGCTCAAGGGACGGGGTCCACCGGCCATGGCTTCTGTCCTTGATCAGGGCCGTTCCGGCGATCTCCCTGAGCGTGGATATCCCGCGGACAGCCGACTGCTTGGTGGCGAAAGTCGTAGACATCGCCAGAATGTCGCCGTCGCCGTCGCGTAGTGCAATCCTGTACCCATCGTCGGGTCCGTCGATCAGCTCAAAGTATCCAGCCATTGTGTAGCCTCCTTTGAAACCTGAGGTTGTAAAGGACACCAACCAGTCTACCAAGCCAAACCCATCTGGGCGGTAGGTTTTTGGGACTACTGCGACGGTTCCGGCAGGTCTGCTAGGGCTTGGCTTGCAGCAATGCAAGGAGGGCACTGCCGTCCGGACTGCCCAGGCCCGTGCAGGGGTCCCAGCCGGTCCCGGCATGGTAGCTCCCGTTGGAGCCTGTGGTGATGTCATGGAAGCCCGACGCCGGTTGTGTGCCGTTTTGGTACAGCAGCGGCTGGATCAGCCCGAAGCGCCTGTTAGTGGCCTGGGCGAGGCGGGCGACCAGCGCCGCCCAGAGTGGTGCCACCGCACTGGTTCCGCCGATCACCATGTCTTTCCCGTCGACGCGCACCCGGTAACCGGTCTGCGGGTCGGCGACACCGCTGACATCGGGAACGCCCCTTCCGGCCTTCTTGGGCGCAGGCTTGTGTTTGGCGTGTCCCGAGATGCCCGACTGCCAGGAGGGAGCCGCAAAGACGTCGCTGTATCCTCCGCCGGTAGCCGAGTTGGGGCCGTCGTTCCAGACAGTTTCCGCGCTGATGACCCCTGTCGCGGTGTCTGCTTGAAGGCGGGTTCCGCCGCAGGCCAGTACATGCGGGCTCGACGCCGGGAAATCGGCGTGATCCTTATTGTCCGTTGCGCCGTCCGCACTGCCGTTGTCCCCGGCTGCGGCTGTCACCGTCACCCCGAGGGCCGCAGCGTCGGCCATGGCCTGGTCGAAAGCCGTCCGGGCTTGGGCGGTCCAGGCGTCTTCGCTCTGGCCCCAACTGATGCTGATCGCGGCCGGCGCCGGATTTGCATGGGAGGCTGCGACAATCGCATCCAGGAACCCGGCGTCGGTGTTGGGGGCAAAATAGACCACGATCCTGGCCTTCGGCGCCAAGGCGCCGACTACTTCGATGTCGAGCAGGACTTCCCCGTCGGCGCCCGCCGGATCCAGCCCCGGCTGGTTCGCCCCGCCGTCGACTCCCACTGCGGTGACGCTCGGCGTGGCGATACCCAGGCCCTGGAAGTAGGTGTCAAGGTCTTGCTGTCCGTAGCCGCCGCCCAGCTCAAGGATGGCAACGGTTTGCCCCGTTCCGTCCGTTCCCTCGGGGAAGTTGTAAATCTTTCCCAGCTGGGGCGGGGTGTAGCTGGTACCGGCCGCGGCCAAGGGAATGGCGCGGAATTGGGCCCGGGCCTGCGGCCGGTCGTCAAGGCCGAGAACGGCGACGACGACGCCGTCGAGGGTTGCAGGTACTTGGAGGCCTCCGGTGCGATGCCGGTGGGTGACAGCGTTGCCGTCCGGGCCGCGGCTCGTCAGCTCGTCAAGGGACGTTCCGAAGATGCTGCCCATCCGCTCCACGGTACCTGCCAGCCGGATCCTGCGGCTTGCAGCGTCCGACTCCACAACGTCGAGACCGAGGTTGGCGAAAGTGCGTACAGCCAAATCCAGGTCTGCGGCCGATGCGCCGTATCGGGAGGCCAGTTCGTCCCGCGAAAGCGCTGCGGAGGGAACTTCGGGCATTTCTTCCTGGCGCCTAAGGATGACTGTCGCCTCGATCCGACGGGAAGGATCGACGGGACCGAGAACGTCCCGGACGCCTGGAGCCGGAGCCCTGTCTGATCCTGGCAGCGGAACGCTTTGCGTTTCCTCAGGCTGTCGATCTTCTGGAGTGTCCTGCATCGACATTGGTGCCTCCTACGCTCGCTGTGAGAGAGCTTCGTCACCTGCGATTATGCACCAGGAGCCACTTTGGCACCATGGAGTGAAGCAGGCATGGTCACTGGCGCCGACTCGAGCGATGACGGCTTGAAGGGCTTGGGCACGGCGGCCGCCCACGGTAGCGTGGGGCCTTGGCGGGCCATGCCACAGCAACGGCCGGCGCAGCGGCGAGTCAAAGGAGCGAACCATCATTAGGTCACACCGAACATCAGCCCATGAACCCGACACTGCAGTTGAATTGAACCCGGTGTTCAGCCGACCGGGAGAATCCAGTATTTTTCCACGGTTCACCATTCCGGACAGCGAGTCCCTTCCTTCGACTGCCTATCAGGTTGTCCACGACGAAGCCATGTTGGACGGCAACTCCCGCCTGAACCTGGCCACGTTCGTGGGAACGTGGATGGAACCGGAGGCGTCGAAACTGTACGCCGAGACGTTCGACAAGAACATGATCGACAAGGACGAATACCCCCAGACGGCTTTGATCGAGACCCGCTGCTGGCGGATGCTCGCAGACTTGTGGAACGCGCCCGATCCCGCCAAGTCCGTGGGGACCTCCACGATCGGTTCCTCCGAGGCATGCATGCTGGGCGGCCTGGCCTTGAAGCGTCGCTGGCAGCATGCGCGGCGGGCGGCCGGCCTTTCCACCGACAAACCCAACCTGGTCCTCAGCTCGGCGGTGCAGGTGTGCTGGGAGAAGTTCTGCAACTACTGGGACGTGGAGGCCCGGTACGTGCCGGTGTCGAAGGAACACCAAATGCTGGACGGCTACGAACTGGACAAGTACGTGGACGAGAACACCATTGGCGTTGTAGCCATCATGGGCGTGACCTACACGGGGGTCTACGAACCCGTGGAAAAGATCTCGGCGGCGCTGGACGAGATCCAGGAAAAGCGCGGCCTTGATGTTCCGATCCACGTCGATGGTGCCTCCGGAGCCATGGTTGCGCCCTTCCTGCAACGGGAGACAGTCTGGGACTTCCGTCTGCCGCGGGTTGCCTCGATCAACACATCCGGCCACAAGTATGGCTTGGTCTATCCCGGCCTTGGCTGGATCATTTGGCGTGACGAGCAAGCGCTCCCCGAGGACCTGATCTTCCATGTCAGCTACCTGGGTGGGAATATGCCGAGCTTCGCCCTGAACTTCTCACGCCCAGGCGCCCAGGTCCTCCTTCAGTACTACTTGTTCCTCCGGCTCGGATACGAGGGATACAGATCCGTTCAGGCAACCTCCCGGGATGTGGCGCTCTACCTATCGAGTGAAATAGGGGCGATGGAGCCGTTTACTTTGTGGAGCGACGGATCGGACATCCCGGTCTTTGCCTGGCAACTCACCGACGGCTACACGGAGAACTGGAGCCTTCATCATCTGTCCGAACGGCTGCGGATGAATGGATGGCTCGTCCCCGCGTACCCCATGCCGGAGGGATTGAGTGAGATCACAGTCCAACGGATCGTTGTCCGCAACGGTTTCACACGAGACCTCGCATCCAGTTTCCTGGCCGATCTCAAGAAGGAAGTCGCCTACTTGGACGGCCTCACCTCACCGATGCCCGCCGGTGGGCAGACCCAGGCGTTCCACCACTAGCCAGCACCTTCAACTCCAGCCGCTTCAAAGAAGGATGTGTGCCATGTGCCGATTGTTCGGCTTGCATGCCGGTTCGCAAGCAGTCCGCGCCACTTTCTGGCTTTTGGACGCGCCGGACAGCCTCGCTGACCAGAGCCGGCGCGAGCCCGACGGCGCCGGCATAGGCACCTTTGACGGTGACGGTAAGGCCCATGTCGCCAAACAGCCGCTCGCCGCATGGGAGGACCACGCCTTCGCGCGTGAGGCAAGGGTCCTGAAGAGCACGACGTTCCTGGCCCATGTGCGGTATGCCAGTACCGGCGCGCACACCATGGTCAACACGCACCCGTTCGAGCAGGACGGGAGGTTGTTCGCCCACAACGGCGCCTTCGGCGATCTTGAACGGCTCGATCAGCGGCTGGCTGAGTTCGGAGTTGAGGATCTGGTGAAGGGCCAGACAGACAGTGAACGCCTCTTCGCATTGGTCACCGCGGAGAGCAGACGCGCAGATGGCGACGTCGGCGAAGGTATCACCCAAGCGATCAGCTGGATCGCCAAGGAGTTGCCAGTGTTCAGCTTGAACCTCATCCTGACGACGGCGAGCGACGTTTGGGCGGTCAGGTATCCGGACACGCATGAGCTGCACATTCTGGAACGGTTGCCCGTGCGGTCCGAGGAAGCGGCTCCCCTGGACGCACGGAGTTCCCGAATCCGCGCCCACAGCAAGGATTTGGCCCGTTCCGGACACGTCCTCATCGCTACCGAACCGATGGATGACAACCCGGAGTGGAGAGCGCTGCCCGGCGGTGCGCTGGTCCACATCAATCCGGATCTTGGTGTGACCATCAGCCGCCCTTTCCCGGCGGCTCCGACACATCCGCTCACGCTAGCCGACCTCTCCCCCTCCGCGGCCGCATCCCAGAAGCCGTGATCCTGGAACACAAAACAGCGTCCGGCGTCTTACCCTGAAGGTCGCGTGTTCATCATGGATGTTGGCCTCGCCGCGCATAAGATCGATCCATGACCGCTGAAGTCGAATCCGAAACCGCCTTCGTCCCGGCCGTCCAACTCGACGGGCAAATGAGCATCAACGACGTCCTGCTTGAGTTGGGACGGGAACCCGTTGTGTACCCGTCCGCGAACGCCGACGCCGGCGACTTCCACATTTTCTAGGACGACGCCCGGGCCTAGGACGACGTCGGGGCATCACCGCCGCTGGAGAATTTCCTCTGATAGAGGTACTGGCAGGGACTCCCTCAGGGCGCTGAAAGGTCACTATCGTTGATCGCATGGACAACCGGAACGACGCCCGCGATTTCCTTGCTTCCCGGCGTGCGAAGATCACGCCCGAACAGGCGGGGCTGCCGACGTCGGGAGGGAACCGGCGAGTACCCGGGCTCCGCCGCGGAGAAGTCGCAACCCTGGCCGGGGTAAGTGTTGAGTATTACACCCGGCTCGAACGCGGAAACCTTGCGGGAGTGTCTGAAAGCGTCCTGGAAGCATTGGCTAGGGCGTTGCACCTTGACGAGGCTGAGCGTGCACATCTGTTCGATCTGGCCCGCGCCGCCGGAACAAGCAAGCGGCAGCGTCGATCTGCGCCTCAACATCTTCGACCAAGCGTCCAGTTTGCTCTTGACGCGATCACTGACGCGCCGGCATTTGTCCGTAACGCACGCATGGACATCCTCGCCGCCAATAGGCTCGGCCACGCATTGCACTCGGAGATGTACGTCAACCCGGTTCGGCCGGCCAATTACGCGCGCTTCATTTTCCTGGATGAGGAGCGGGCCCGGCGGTTCTTCCCGGATTGGGAACTCGCTGCCAACAATATGGTGGCCATCCTGCGCACCGAGGCTGGCCGCGACCCCTTCGACCGCTGGCTGAGCGACCTCGTAGGAGAGCTTTCCACCCGCAGCGATGAATTCCGCACTCGCTGGGCTGCGCATAACGTGCGCCGCCACTACAGCGGTTTCAAGCATTTCCATCACCCCGTGGTGGGCGAACTCCGACTGCTGTTCGAGGCGATGGAATTGTCAGCGGATACCGGCCTCTCGCTGTTCATCTACCCTGCAGAACCTGGTTCCCCCTCGGAGGACGCCCTGCGTCTCCTCGCGAGCTGGGCTGCCACGCAGGAAATGGCGGAGCAACCTCAAGACGCACCCAGTGCGGGTGGAGTGTGACGGCTGACTAAGGCGTTGATCGGGCTTCCGTCAGGCGGGACTTCAGCCACGAAATGGCGTGTCTTCTCTGAACGGCGGGAAAGGCGTGGCCGCCTTCGAAGGGAACGAAATCGGCCACGCCTTCCCTGAAGGAACTGACGAGGCCCTGGACGTCCTGAAACGGAAACAGCGGATCGTCCTGTCCGGCGACAACTAGGACACGTTGGTTTTCGATGGCTTGGACGACCAGATGCACGTCGCCGGCTTTGCGAAGTTCGGGCACAAACCAGGCCGGGTTATGGGAAATGCCCTCTCGTTCGAAGGACTCAAGCGTCCCGATCCCGCAACTGAGAACTCCGGCACGCAGCCTCGGATCACAGGCGAGATTGAAGAGCCCCACCTGGCCGCCCAAGGAATGACCGATAATCCCGAGCGGTCCGCGCACGTCATCGCGAGCTTCGAGCCACGAAGTAGCCATGGCAATATCCCTGGTGTGGACGCCCTGCAGCGTTGACCCACCAGCGAGCAGATCCTCCGCGTCGCGGTTTTCAGCCAGCTGAGGGTCAATGGCGTCACGCTGCCGCTCTTCGAATCCCAGGAGGTCCGGGACGAGTGTCGGAAGGCCGGACTCGGCCAATTCGACGGCGAAAGCCATCTGCGGGTCACCTTCAAGCCCGGCAAGCTCGCTCTTCCCCAGCGCATAGTTTCCCGCGTGTTGGTGGACCGCCACCACGGCACCCACCTGATGAACGTCATCGATTGGCCTAAGGAACAGGCAAGGGACCACATCCCCTCGATCCGTCCAAAGCTCGATCCGCTCCCCCAGGACATTTCCCTGGCGCACCAGCGGGCCGCGGACGACCTCTTCCGCAACATAGGACCGGATAGGATCCAGGCCAATAAGTGAAAGGACCTCAGACCGTGCCGCATCCACCACGCGGGTTCACCTCCATGATCGGTGCTGTCGATTCGCCAGCTGAACCGCCCTTGGCTTCGAAGCGAAGTTGCCGCCATGTACCGTCCAGATCTCGCCTCGGATCACTCCTCGTCCCAGACTACGGACACGGCATCGACAAAGCCCTGATCATCCGAATACTAAGATCTCGAACCTCGGCGCCCCTCCTCGTCGCCTTGGTTATCGTCGCGGTCTCGCCGGTTTCCGTCACCATTCGGGTCCGGGCGGTTGCCCGCGTCGGGGTCCAGCTCTTCTGCCCGACGTAGCCTGTCCTGCGAGACTTCGTTGGCCCGCTCGGCGGCCTTCTGCTTGTCCGCGGCCTCTTTGTGCAACCGTTCCGCTTCGTTCTCGGCACGGGCGGCGTCAGCCGCCGCTCGAGCGGCCTCAGCGCTGCGCTCATGAGCTCCGAGGGCGTCGGCACGGGCTTTCTCGCGGAGGTCCGCAGCGCGCTTGCGGTTAGCGGCGTCCTTCGCACGGCGCCCATAAGCGACGACGGCGACGATCACCGCGATGATCACAATCGCCACCACGATCCAAATCCATAGTTGGCCGTTCATTGCAGCTCCCCTCGAAATTCACTGTGCTTCCGGTGCGCGCCGGTTCTATCGTTCGGCCGACCCGTCGTTGGCCAGCCGGGATCGGCGTCCCCGGACAGCACGCGGATGCTGGTCCCTTGAGTCAACAACTTCGCGTGAAGCATGGCACGAGTAGCCTGTACTTGTTTTCCCCAGAGGTTCAAGCGGATTGCCGCGGCTGATCTACTCAACGGCTGGCGACTGTCGCCGAACACCAAAGGACAGCGAGGGCTCGTCGGGGGTGGCGAGGGTCAGCACCGCCTCCTCGACGGTCTCCTCGTCCTCCAGTTCCCGTTCCACACGGCGCAGTGCGACGGCTACTTCATGCTCCCGAAGGTCGCCCGTGATATCCACAGCCGCCACGAGGTACAGCTTGCGCGGCCCGACAAACTCCAGGTGCAGATACGTCAGGCGCTCGATTTCCCGGTGTTCCATGACCCTGATCGCCATCGACTTCTCGAGTTCCGGAGTAACGCCCTGACCGACGAGGAAGCGACGATTGCGATCTATCAGCACCACCGCGATGACACCGAGAAGGATGCCGACAAATATGGATCCGAGAGCATCCGGAAGTGGCGATCCAGTGAGCTGGTGCAGGAAGATCCCCGAGAAGGCAATGAGCAGGCCTACTAACGCCGCACTGTCCTCCGCGAAGACTGCACGCATGGTGGGATCTGAACTCTTGAGCACTTGCTCCAAGGTGCGGCGTTCAGGCTGCCTTGCCGACTTGCGGGCCTGCCGGAACGCTTGGATGAACGAGGCCCCTTCGAGCACGAACGATACCGCCAAGACGACATAGGCGACCCCGAAATCACCGGCGGGCTCCGGTGCGAAAAGCTGTTGGACACCGTGCATCACGGACACAACAGCACCGGCGGTGAACAAGCCAAAGGCGGCAAACATCGACCACACGTACGCTTCCCTGCCGTAGCCCATCGGATGGGCCACGTCCCGCTTCTTCGAGGATCTCCTTTCGGCCACCAGCAGGAAGATCTGGTTTCCAGTGTCCGCCCAGGAGTGGGCGGACTCGGCGATCATCGAAGCGGAGCCGGTAAGTATGGCGGCGACGGTTTTTGCCGCGGCAACAAGAAGATTTGCCGCAAAAGCCAAGATCACGGTCATGAGAGATGAAGATGGCATCTTGACCTTCTTGGTTTCAACCATGGAACCTACGGTACCCAACAACCGTGGAGGCCACGCCTAGTGCTTGCCGAGGAAGGAACGGAGCGTGTGGGCGTTACGGACCGCGTTGCCGCCGCCGTCGTTATTGAAATAGACGAAGACCTCCTTGCCCGTGAGTTTCCGCCCTGCCAGCCTATGGTCGACCTCATTTAATAAGTAAGCTGATGATATCCGGGATTGATGAGAGGTTGGTCGAAGGCCATGCGATTCGGGGCGATTTTCGGGCTGATCGTGGTGATCTGGCTCATAATTGGAGCGGTAGCCGCCGGACAACGTGGCTACTTCAGTGCAGTTCCCGCGCAGTGTTCCCAGTTGGCAACAATCAGCCTGAATATTGTTGCCGGTCCTCTGAACTACATGGGACTGAACCCTGTGGCAGGTTGCGAACTGCCGCGGCCGTCGTGAGCGGACCGGAAGATCCTCCACTCCCCGGGCCGGCAGCCGACACCAGGCATGAGTCCGAAGACCAGCGGATGGACCGCAACTGGAATGAGCTGCTCCAGGAGATACGCGTCCTCCAGACAGGCGTGCAAATTATCGGAGGGTTTCTGCTAACCCTTCCGTTCCAGCAGCGATTCGGCACCCTGACCGAGCTGCAAAAGTGGTGGTTTCTCCTGCTGGTTGTTCTGGCGACCATGACCACCGGCCTCATGCTGGTTCCGGTCAGCCTGCACCGGCGGCTCTTCCAGCATCACGTCAAGTACCGGCTGGTAGCTGCAGGGGACATGATCGTCAAGGCCGTCGTGGCGTGTGTATCCCTGCTGATCGCAGGATGCGCCGGACTGATCTTCAGCGTTGCCGTGGGGCCCGAGGCTGGCCTCGCCGCCGGCGGCATCATTCTTGTCGCTCTCGCGGCGATTGTACTGATGTACCCGCTGCTTTCCTGGTCTCCCCGGCGCAGGAAGGCAGAGCCGCAGGCCTAGTTCGCGGCCCAGAAACCGAGCTAGTGTAGGCCTTTTCGATCAACATAGTAAGTTTGCTGATCAATTTCCCCGAATCCATGGACAAGAGTCCGTCCGGCCTACTAGTTTCGATGAGGAAGCAAGCTCACGCAGGCGCCGAGAGAAGGCGGGCGTCCTTCTCGTCCGGGGCCAAAGGGCGTGCATCGCTGAGGCCGTTCTCCCGGTCACCGGCGGAAAGGCCTTTAGCAGCCGGTCCTTGATTTTCCCTCAACAAGTCAACCAGCACGGAAAGGACGGTTTGGACATGGACATGGACAAGCAGCACGCAGCCGAGGAAGGGGAAGCCGGAGGCTACGGAACTCCGACGCCCGAACAGGAAACCGCAGGACGCGAGGCCGAGCAGGCGAATCCGGGCGGGCGCAACGGATTAACCGCGGTGCCATCGGCCGATGCCGAACTGGATGACTCGAACTCTGATGGAAGCAAGCCAGGGGGCTCTTTCTCGTCCGAACCGAAGGGCGATGCAACAGGGCTGCCCGAGGATAAGTCCCCGAAAGACGACGACGGCGAAACATTCGACGCTGGCTAGACCGCCCAAACGACCCACCAAACTCCGCAGGAACAAGCCCAAGCAAGGAGCACGAACATGGCTACCGTTAACCGAACAATCGACGTAGAAGTTCCCGTTTCAGTGGCTTACAACCAATGGACCCAGTTCGAGTCTTTCCCGGAATTCATGAAGGGCGTCGAAGCGGTGGAACAAATCGACGAGACCGCCCTGCATTTTTCCACCAACGTGGGCGGCGTCAAGCGCGACTTCAACGCCCAAATCCTTGAGCAGGTCCCGGATTCACTCGTCAGCTGGGCCAGCATTGACGGACCGAGGAACGCGGGCACAGTAAGCTTCGAGCCACTTGGCGCGGACCGTACCCGCGTGAGTGTGGAAATCGAATGGGAGCCGGAGAGCTTTGCCGAAAAGGCCGGCTCGCTGGTGGGCATCGACGATATGCGGGTTTCAGCCGACCTCGACAAGTTCAAAAAATTCATCGAAGAGCGCGGCTACGAGACTGGCGGCTGGCGGGGCTCCGTGGCAGCCGGCGATGTCGACGACTCCGGGACAGCAGTATCCCGTACCGCTAACACTTCGGAACTGCCCGCCGTCGATCCTGACTTGACGGCCCCTGCGGCTACGGAAGCGGCCGACGGCGGCGACGCGGCCCGCGTCGGCCAGTACACCGAGGGCGACTACGGCACGGAGCGCGTCACGGATCTACCCGCAGAGCGGATCGAAGGCGACTACACCACGGAAGAAACGCCCCGTGATCCTTCGGTGGAACGCGGCGGCGAACCTTGGCCCGCTACGGAAGCCGGCCCAGACACACAAACACGTCCGCGTCCGTCGGACCGCTGAGCCCCGTGGGGCCGGCCACGAACAGGCCGGCCCCACGGAAGTCCGCCCGGACTTCATTTTGATTCGAGGAGCAAACAATGAGCGAGTTCCCTCCCGACCCGACACGCGACCCTGACGCTGACCCCACCCGAGAGCCTGGCCCAAGCCCGACGCCGGAGCCGGTGCCGTTGCCGGAGCCAGGGCCGACACCTGTGCCGACCCCTGGCCCGGAGCCCGAACCCGGGCCGCGCCCAGGAACGCCCGAGCCGGTTCCGCTGCCCGAACCGGGACCTTCCCCGGTCCCCGAGCCGGGCCCGGACTTTCCCTCGCCGCCCTCGCGCCCCTTGGGAGAGCCGCCCCTCACGATCTTCTAGGCCCGACACGTAGTGCAGGCCGCCCGCTCGGAGCATATGAAAGGCAACTGAGATGTCAAAAGATCCAGAAATGCGGCCTGCACCGATGCAAGCCGAAGAATCGGATTCCATCCGCGCACTGGCGACGCAATTGCGTGTTGATTCCATCAGGTGCAGCACCAACGCCGGCTCGGGTCATCCGACGTCGTCGTTGTCGGCCGCGGATCTCATGGCGGTCCTCCTGACGCGGCACCTTCGCTACGACTGGGAACATCCGGCCTTGCCGAACAACGACCACCTCATTTTCTCCAAGGGACATGCTTCACCGCTTCTGTACTCCATGTATCGGGCCGTGGGCGTCGTCGAGGAAGATGAGCTGCTAAACACCTACCGTCAGTTCGGTGCCCGGCTTCAGGGCCACCCGACCCCGGTTCTCCCTTGGGTCGATGTGGCTACCGGCTCGCTCGGACAGGGGCTGCCGGTCGCCGTCGGGGTAAGCCTCGCAGGGCGTTACCTGGACAAGCTGCCCTTCCATACCTGGGTGTTGTGCGGAGACAGCGAGCTAGCAGAAGGGTCCATCTGGGAGGCCCTCGACAAGGCGGCCTACTACAAGCTCGGCAACCTCACCGCCGTCGTGGACGTCAACCGGCTTGGCCAGGACGGCCCTACCGAACTTCAGTGGGATATGGACGCCTACGCCAGGCGGGTTGAGGCTTTCGGGGCCCGGGCCCTCATCATCGACGGACATGACCTTGGACAGATCGACGACGCCCTCAGCCGGGCCCGGAGCGAACCTGATAAGCCGACCGCCATTCTGGCCAAGACGATCAAGGGCAAAGGGGTACCTGAGATCGAAGACCAGAACGGCTGGCACGGCAAAGCGCTCCCGGCGGACATGGCCGAGAAAGCCATAGCAGCCCTTGGAGGGCCAAGCAGCGTCCACGTGACCACCCGTCCCCCGGAGTCCGGCACCCCGGCAATCACGCCGGACGCTCACGTTGCCGTCACACTTCCGGATTGGAAGGTTGGCGACAAGGTGGCGACCAGGGCCGCCTTTGGCGCCGCCGTGTCCGCCCTTGCGGACCGCCCCGAAGTGGTGGTCCTGGACGGTGAGGTGGGGAATTCGACCCACGCCGGGGAATTCAAGGAGGTGGCCCCTGGGCGGTATTTCGAAATTTTCATTGCCGAGCAGCAACTCGTCGCCGCCGCCATCGGCCTCTCGGTCCGCGGCTACGTGGCCTTCGCCTCAAGTTTCGCGGCTTTCCTGGTTTCGCGGCCATTCGACTTTATCCGCATGGCGGGAGTCTCAGAAGTGAATATCCGGCTCGTCGGCACGCATGCGGGTGTTGAAATCGGGCAGGATGGTCCTTCGCAAATGGCCTTGGAAGACATTGCCGCTATGCGGGCGGTGCACAGTTCCACGGTGCTCTATCCGTCCGACGCCCCGTCCACAGCGCAGCTTGTGAGCGCCATGGCAGACACGCCCGGAATCTCCTATCTGCGGGCCACCCGCGGAGCCTATCCCGTGATTTACGGGCCGGACGAACAGTTCCCCCTTGGCGGAAGCAAGGTCCACGGAGCCAGCGCCGATGACCAAGTGGCGCTTATCGGCGCGGGAATCACACTCCACGAATGCCTCGAAGCCGCCGAGCAACTGGCGCAGTCGGGAATCAAAGCCCGTGTCGTCGACCTCTATTCCATCAAGCCGATCGACGTCGATACCCTGCGCCGGACGTGCCTCGAAACCGATGGCCGGATTGTTGTCGCAGAAGACCACTACGCACAGGGCGGCATCGGCTCGGCCGTCCTCGAGGCCCTCGCGAGTGCCAACACTCCGAAACTCCATCTGGCACTGCTTGCCGTAAGGGAACTGCCGGGTTCCGGCGAACCCAAGGACCTGCTCAACGCCGCAGGTATTTCCGCACGCCACATTGCCGCCGCCGCGCGCGACCTAGTCATGGACTGAGGCCGCAACACCGCGACCGCCAGCACCGCACACCCGCACGTCCGCCGTCGTCGCTTGCTGAACGAATCTAGACTCTCGCGGTGCGCGGTGTTGCGACCGATCCCCGCCGGATCAGCCGGGCGGAAAATTCAGGTCCGTCGGCCGCGGGCTTTCGGCCCTCGATTTGCCGGATCAGGGCACTGGCAGCGGCCACACCCATTTCGTACACGGGCTGGGCGATGACGGTCAGCGGGGGGCTGGTCAGGCGTGTCCAGGAAAAGTCGTCATACATCAGGAATGAGACGTCGTCGGGGATTGAGAGGCCAAGTTCCTGGATGGCTTCGACGACGCTGAGTGCTATGAGGCCGTCGGACGCCACAATGGCGGTGGCCGGCTCCGGCATGAGTAGAAGCCCGCGGGTAATGGTCCGGATGGAATCCGCGTCGCCGGCGTTGAGCCTCACCTGGTCTTCGGAAAAGGTCAGTCCGCTTTCCGTGAAGGCGCGCTGCATGCCCTCCAGGCGCTCGGAGATCTGCGAGGAGTCCAGCGCCATTCCGGCCCGGTACGGGGAGTCGGTTTTGAGGGTGGAGATGAACGCAATCCGGCGGTGGCCGGCCTCGAGGAGATACCGGGTGGACTCGTAGGAAATCCCGGCCATGCTCACCGCGACGGTCTCCACGTCCAGCCCCTCGGCCTTTCGGTCCAGGAGCACCAAGGGCCGTCCGGTTTCGTGAACGTACTGTAAATGTTCTGTTTCAATGGACGACGCGGGGGCGACGATCAGTCCGTCCACGCGCTTGTCGAGCAGGACGTGGACCGCCTCGATTTCTGCCGTGAGTTCCTCGTCGGTGTTGATCAGGATGACGTTGTAGCCGCTCTTCTTGGCGGTGTCCGTGATGCCCCTCGTCGCCAGTCCGAAGTGCGGGTTTTCGATGTCGCCCACGACGACCCCGATCGTGTTGGATTTCCCCGTGTTCATGCTGCGGGCCAGCTCGTTGGGCCTGTAGGAAAGCTCCTCGGCCGCCGCAAGAACCCGGCCCCGCACTTCTTCACTGACGGCCCCGTAATTTCCCAGTGCCCGCGCGGCCTGGGCCTTGGACACTTGTGCCGCTTTCGCGACGTCGGCGACTGTAATCTCGCGCCGCCTCGAACTGTTGCTGCTCATGCGTGCCTTCCGAAGGGGCCTTGACGGCCTGTGTGGTTTGGGTTACATTTTTTGCAACCCCTTGTGAGTCCGGTCTCAATCCTAGCCACTGAGACCGGACTCAACAAGAGGAATCCCGAAAGGCTTCAAGCCGCTTACCGCTTCTCATGATTGGAAAATTTGCTGTGACTAAACGACTGAACTTCCGCCCCGGGGTGATCGTCGCGGCTGCTGTCGCAGCCCTCCTGGCACTGAGCGGGTGTGGCGGATCGACCCCTGCCTCGTCGTCGACTGCTGGAAACCCGTATGGCCTCATAGAACCCGGCACCATCCGCGTGGCCAGCCTGGGAGATGCCAAGCCTTACACGTTCACGGACGCCACCGGAAACTTCACAGGTTTCGACGTCGAACTGTTCAAGGATGTCGCGCACCGCGCAGGTGTGGACAAGGTCGTCTTCACCGGACAGGACTTCTCGGCGATCCTGCCGGCGGTCGCAAACGGCCAGTTCGACGTCGGGGTCGCGGCCATCGGCATCACGGACAAGCGCAAGCAGACCGTGGACTTCTCCAACGGCTACCTTGCCGGATACCTGACCGTCCTGACGACCAAGTCCTCGGGCATCAAGGATGTCGGCGGCCTCGCGGGCAAGCGGCTTGGCGTGGTCCAGGGCACCCTGCAGGAAGCCTACGCGGTGAAGAACTTCCCCACCGCGAACCTGGTGCGCTTCCCGGACAACAACTCCGCGATCTCGGCCGTGAACAGCGGTTCGGCTGACGCCCACTTCCTTGACTACGAGGCCGCCAAGTCCTATGAACAGCAGTTCGGCCTGGTCAGCGCCGCCGATATTCCCTCGTTTGACGCACCGGCCGGCTTCGCGCTGGCCAAGGACAAGACGGCCCTCAAGGATGCACTGAACAAGGGACTGGCCGCGGCGATGGAAGACGGCACGTGGGAGAAGCTCTACCAGAAGTGGTTCCCGGGATCGCCGATGCCTACGCAATACCTGCCCAAGGCTGAGCAGACCGCCAGCCCGGCGCCCAGCAAGTAGCCCAACCGTCTGGTGGGCGGGCGGACCATTCGCGGTCCGCCCGCCCGGCAGCCACCTAAGTCTGAGAGCAAACCATGGACTGGTTAAGCACCATCACACGTACATTCTTCGATTTCGGCGCGATGGCCGAAGTCTTGCCGCAACTGATCGGCGTCGGCCTGCTGAACACCCTGATCATTTCGGTCTCCGCCACGATCATTGGCGTCGCACTGGGCATGGCAGTTGCCGTCATGGGGATCTCATCCTCGGCCTGGCTGCGCGTCCCTGCCCGCATCTACACCGATCTGTTCAGGGGCCTCCCGGCCATCCTCACCATCCTGCTGATCGGCCAAGGCTTCGCCCGGCTAAGCCAGTCGATCTTCGGCCCCTCCCCCTACCCGCTCGGCATTATCGCGCTGAGCCTCATCGCCAGCGCCTACATCGGTGAGATCTTCCGCGCCGGTATCCAAAGCGTCGATAAAGGCCAGGGCGAGGCGTGCCGAGCCCTGGGCATGAGTTACGCCAAGTCGATGCGGCTCGTGGTGGTGCCGCAAGGCATCCGCCGGGTGTTGCCGGCCTTGGTGAACCAGTTCATCGCCATCGTCAAGGACTCCTCGCTGGTGTACTTCCTCGGCCTGCTGGTCAGCGAACGCGAGCTCTTCCGGGTGGGCCAGGACGCCGCAGTTCTCTCCGGAAACCTCTCACCGCTGGTCATGGCCGGCGTGTTCTACCTCGTCATCACCGTCCCGCTGACCCACCTCGTGAACTACTTCGACAGCCGCTTCCGCACGGGCCGCCGTCGTCCGAGCGCGCCGAGCAGCGGCCTGAAGGAAGTCACAGAACTCGACGCGGCATCGCCGCTGATCACCGGGAGCAACACATGAGCGCCAGCACCAGCACCAACAACACCGCCGCCGGTGTCCAGACGTTCCACGGTTCCAGCCTGGAGCTAAGGAACCTGACCATGGCGTACGGGGACATCGAGGTGCTGCGCAACGTCAGCCTGAACGTGGCTCCCGGCACCACCACCTGCATCATCGGCCCCTCCGGATCCGGCAAGTCGACCCTGCTCCGGGGCGTCAACCGGCTCCACGAACCCAAGAGCGGCGACGTCCTCCTGGCCGGTGAAAGCGCACTCACGGTCAAACCGGACATCCTGCGCAGCCGCATCGGCATGGTGTTCCAGCACTTCAACCTTTTCCCAGACCACACCGCCCTCGAGAACGTGGCCCTGGCGCTCTGGAGCGTGAAGGGAATGTCCAAGGCCGCAGCCAGGGAACGTGCCCGGCGAAGCCTCGCCGAAGTGGGGCTCGCCGAACGCGCGGACCATCGCCCCCGCGATCTCTCCGGCGGCCAGCAACAGCGCGTCGCCATCGCCCGGGCACTGGCTATGGAACCCGAGGTCATGCTCTTCGACGAAGCCACGAGCGCCCTGGACCCCGAGCTCGTCAAAGGCGTACTGAACCTCATGGCCGGCCTGGGACGGCGCGGCATGACCATGCTGGTTGTCACCCACGAAATGGGCTTTGCCCGGAAGGTCGCTGACCAAGTGGTGTTCATGGACGAAGGAGAAGTCGTGGAGTCAGGCACCCCCGCAGAGCTTTTCGACAACCCCCGCAGCGAACGGCTCCAACGATTCCTCTCGGAAGTGTTGTAATGCCGAACCCTGCCCCCGCACCCATCCGCACGGCCGTCGTCGGATTCGGGGTTTCCGGAAAGGTCTTCCATGCGCCCCTGATCGCCGCAGACCCCGGCTACTCCCTTGACGTCATCGTCACGGCAGATCCGCAGCGTGCCGCGGAAGCGGCAAGACTTTACCCCGGCGCGCGGATTGTCCCCACCCCGGAAGCGCTTTTCCTGCTGGCCCCGGGCCTGGACCTCGTGGTCCTCGGCACTCCCCCGCTCACCCACTTCGATCTCGCCGCGACTGCGATCGCCAATGGTCTCGACGTGGTGGTGGACAAGCCCTTCGCCACAACGTCGGCTCACGGGGAAGAGCTCATCGCCAGGGCGTCCGACGCCGGAGTGCGGCTGACGGTATTCCAGAACCGCCGGTGGGACGCCGATTTCCTGACACTCCGGAACGTCATGCGGGAAGGTGCGCTGGGCGAGGTCCGAAGCTTCGAATCTCGATTCGAGTGGTGGCGCCCCGAAGGCTTCGGCAATTGGCGTGACAGCGCGTCCGTGGCCGAAGGCGGCGGCATCCTCCATGATCTCGGCGCCCACTTGATCGACCAGGCCATCCAGCTGTTCGGTCCGGTTGAAGATTGCTACGGCGAAACCGCAAATCACGGACAACACCCGGCGGGCGCCGATACTGAGGCCTTCGTGTCGCTGCTCCACACCTCGGGAGTGCGGTCCAGGCTATGGATGAACGGCATGGCTGCCCAGGCAGGACCGCGGTTCCACGTCCTGGGTTCGAAGGCCGGCTACACCAAGTGGGGACTGGACAGCCAGGAGGCGGCCCTCGCAGCCGGCCTGTCGCCGTCGGATCCCGCCTATGGCGTTGACCCCGTAACTTCATGGGGCGTCCTGGGGACTGACGGAGACCCAGAGTCCGTGCCTGCTCAAACCGGTGCCTACCCCCGGTTCTATGCCGAACTCGCGGCCGCGATTCGGGGGGACGGGCCGTTGCCCGTGGACCCCGCGGAATCACTTGAAACCCTCAAAGTCATCGAAAGAATCCACGCCTTCGCGTAGGTAGATCTTCCAGCTATGCCATCGTCCGCCCCGCGCGGCCAACAACCACACCCCAAAGAAAGGGAGAGCCATGTCCTCCACGCCCCCTACCAAACACGTCGTCGTCATCGGCGGCGGGATCCTCGGAGTCTCCACAGCGGTCCACCTGCTCCGCGAAGGCGCCTCAGTTGTCCTGCTGACCGAAAAGGGCCTCGCGAGCGAGGCCAGCGGCCGCTCGCTGTCCTGGCTCAACTCCGCGGGAGAACGCTCCACCCCTTACCACCAGCTGCGCCTCGCCGGGGTCGACCGTTACCGTACATTATTCGCCCCGGATCCCAACCGTGAATGGCTGCAATTCGGCGGCGGCCTCATGTGGAACGCCGCCGGACAGCAAGCCGTCACGGAAGCTCGCCACGCTTACGAGAAGTCCGTCGGGTACGACTCCAAGCTGCTGGCACCTGAAGAGATTGAGTTCGCCACCCCCGGCATCAATGCAAGCGCAGTGCGGGATTGCGCCATTTTCAACCCCGGCGAAGGCTGGGTCAGCCTGCCGGACCTGATCGAATTCCTCATGGAAGAATTCCACGCCCGCGGTGGCCGGCTTGTCCTCAACTCCGGCAAGGCTTCCGTCACGGTCGAAGGCGGCCGTGCGACCGGCGTCGAGACCGTCGGCGGCGAAAGCTACCGGGCCGACGCCGTCCTGGTGGCTTGCGGTGCCGCCACGCCTGCCGTCGTCGCACCCCTCGGCGTCGACATCCCCAACGGCTCCCCCGTCTCCATGCTCGTGCTGACCAAGCCTGTAGACCACGAGGTGAGAGCCGTCATGAACACCCCCCGCGCAGCCATCCGGCCAAACCCAGGAAACACCTTTGCGCTCGACCACGACTGGTACGAGGAGCACATCACCGAGCACGAGGACGGTTCCTTCAGCATCCCTGATGGCATCGTCCAGGAACTCGCTGACGAAGCGTCAAAACTCATCGCCGGCAACCCCGAGCTCAAGCCGGCCTCCTGGAAGATCGGCTACAAGCCCATTCCGGGCGACGGTGAACCGGTGCTCGGCGAAATCAGTCAAGTGCCGGGCTGCTATGTCGCCTTCACTCACTCCGGAGCCACGCTCGGACTCATCGTCGGCGAACTGCTGGCGGGTGAGATCTTCACGGGAAGCAAGCACCCCATGCTCTCCACCTTCCGCCCGGGCAGGTTCTCCTAGGCGACCACGCTGGATGGTTGGCACCCCAAGGAAAGGCCCGGCCATCCGCAAAAGCATTCGCGTCACAAACCGTCGTTTCGAAGCCATTTTCATCGTTCTGATCCGCAAGCGATGAACAATCCGGGCGCCCTCATTACTATCTAGAGTGGATGGGGGCGAATTCCGGACTCAGCTGGGACTTGCCGGGATGAAATATCAGGAGCTGGCAGTGTCGGAACCTTTGGACTCTGAAGACCCATTTGTCGAGCCGGAACCTGTTCTGGTTCCCGGGGACGACAGTGACAGCCTGGCGGGCCTGCGTGAGCAAGCGCAGGACATCATCGACGAAGTCCTCAGCGGAACCGAACCGAGCGGTGAACACCTCCGGGCAAAACTGAGGTCCAGCATTGCCCGACATCCTGGATTCCCGGAACTGGCGCTGCTCGAGCACCTGATGAACCGGGCGAGTGGCAATTGAGTTGCTGCGCCGCTGCGATTCGGGGGGGCAACCGGCCCCGGTAGGCACGGTCGGCTAGGGCCCGATTGAGTCAAAGAATCGGTAAACGGGGGCTTCTTGGCGGGCTTTGGCCTGGATGAACGCCCTGTCTTCTTCCGTGAGTAAGGTTCCGCCGTGCAGGTCAACCTCGGCGTTTTCGTCGGTCTCCCCGTTGATCGTGGCCGTGATTGTGCGGGGCACGATCACGCATCCCGGATTGTCCATGAACCACTGCTGGGTGACCGGATCGAGTCGGTTCCATTGTTCCTTAAGGTGCATTTCGGCCATTGCTGCCTTTCGGGCGTCGGTTCGGGTCAAACAGGGCGATGATGCTGATCAGAAAACCGGACCATGATTGCGCAGTGATCTTCATAGAACCGAACCGGTGCAACAGACGTTGAGATCTAGCTGGATGTCCGCAAGGCTTAGCGCCAGCAGCGTTGTCGACGGCGCCAGGCGTCGTCCTTTGCTCCGGCTATTTCAACCCTAGGCTCCTTCGCTCGCAAAGGACCGCCCGCGAAGATCTCGGTTTGCCTGTCAATCCGGGCATTCGCTCGGTATAGCGGGCACCCCCCGCTTTGGTCGGGGAACCGGGTGTTGCACACGTTTTACACAGGGTTTACTCACGCGGTCTTGTTAGCGTCAACGGAGTCAGCACAGACTGAATATCACGTGAAAGACGATTCACGGTGGTTGTTCAACCAGAGCAGCGGACGAGGAATGCAGTGATGCTCCGTCCCGCTCGTAGTGAAGTCGCTACGGCGCAGGATCCGCAAACCGGGAGGTAGCAGTGGCCGGCATATTTGAAGTGTTTGTTGACGGGGAGTCCTTTTTCAGGTTCCGCCTCAAATCACCTGACGGAGTCGTCATCGCTGTTTCGACGCCGTTCGAAGACAAGCCCTCGGTTGTCGCCGGCATCGCCGCTGCGCGGGAGTGCGCAGGCATGGGACTGGTCACCGACCTTTGCCCGGCTGCGGGCGCACGCGAACCGGCCTCGACCGTTCGTCCGAGCGCAATCCCCCACGGTGCAGGTGCCCAGGCATGCGACGAACCGCGCAAGGCGTCCGACGGATTCCGCACCCGCGCCAAGGAACTCCGGCGCGCGGCAACCGCGCCCAGATGGACCGGCGCGGCGTAAGAGTTCGGCAACGTCAGGACCGACGGCGCACTGGGGGACTCACCTGGGTCTCAGCAGGCAAGATGCGCCGCCGGCCGTTTTGGTCCAGCCCTAATTCTCCCACTCATTGTCTGCCGAGGCCACCTTCCCGGCCCGTCAGTCAGTCGTGCTTGCGCGCTCGACTTGGCTGTACACGCGGTGGTTCGCCCGGCATCTTCGGGTAGTCCGGCGGGAACGGCAACTCCCCGAGCCCGGCGCCGACGTCGCGTTCCCACCATTGAAGCAGGACGTCAATTTTCCCTGCTTTGGAGTTCATGTCACCCCAAGGGTCCCCCACGGATTTAAGCCTTCCGGGCACGGTGAGGATCGTGAAGTTCTTCGGGTCGGCAGTTTCCAGTTCCTCCCAAGTGATTGGACATGAGACCGGAGCATGAGCGAGCGCGCGCGGGCTGTAGGCGCCGGCTATCGTGCGGTCGCGGTTGGCCTGGTTGAAGTCCACGAACACCCGTTCGCCTCGTTCTTCCTTCCACCAAGCCGTGCTGACCTTGTCCGGCATCCGCCGCTCGAGCTCCCGTGCGGCGGCAATCACGGCATGCCGGACGTCCAGGAACTCATGCGAGGGTTCAATCGGGGCGTAGACATGAAGTCCCCGGTTTCCTGAGGTCTTGATAAAGGTGGTCAGCCCGGCCTCGGCAAGTACGTTCTTCAGCTCAAGCGCGGCGGGAATCGCGTCGTCGAAATCTGTTCCGGGCTGCGGGTCCAGATCGATCCGCAACTGGTCGGGGTTGTCCGTGTTTTCGGCACGTGACGGCCAAGGATGAAAGACCACCGTATTCATCTGGACGGCCCACACTGCCGCGGCCGGCTCGTCGAGGACCAATTGGGGATGCGAGCGCGCACTCGGATAGATCACCTTTACCGACCGGACAAAGTCCGGGGTTCCTTTCGGCGGATTCTTGGAGAAGAACTGTTCTCCGTCGATGTTGTCCGAAAAGCGCTGCAGCGAGACCGGCCGGTCACCGTTCGCCGCTAGGAATGCTTCCCCGACATCAGCAATGTAATGCGCGAGGTCCAGCTTGGTCAGGCCCAACTCCGGCCAGAGAATCCGGCTGGGACTGGAGATCCGCATTTCCCGGGAACCGTTCGGCCCATCAACGGTGAGGGTGATTGCTTCGGTAGCCATGGGGACAAGTTACCCCAGCGCTGCCCCGGACGTCAGCACCACGGCGCTCTCAGCGACTCGGACACCATGCTTGCCCTCTGGATTCAGCTCCGGCCCACCTTTGCGGCGGTAAAGAACCGCCCTTGTCCATACACATCTCATGGCGACGGTTTCAGCACCATCGCCGAGCCGCCGCCGCGTCTGACCGGCTCGGCGGCCGCGATCATGCGCCCGTTCGGCCTGAACTCGATCGCGGTTGCGGCACCGATCTCGGCCGCCGAAGTGAAAGCGTCGCCGGATGGCGTGAACCGGTGGCCATATGGTGTGAGTTGGCTCCCGTACGCCGTGATGAACTCCGGTTCGGCCGTGACCGTTGCCGTGTTCCGTTGAGAGGCGCGCGGTGCAGCGATCGCGTCGGAAATGCTCATGCCCAGGTCCACCCTGTTCAAGATGGTCTGCAGCACCGTGGTGATGATCGTCGATCCGCCGGGCGAGCCGAGAGCGAGGAACGGCTTGCCATCCTTGAGGATGATGGTCGGGGACATCGAAGAGCGTGGGCGCTTGCCGGGATCGATTCGATTGGGGTCGCTCGCGCTGTAAACGGCCGAGAAATCGGTCATCTCGTTGTTGAGCAGGAACCCGCGTCCCGGCACCACGATGCCTGATCCGCCGGTCTGCTCGATGGTGAGCGTGTATTCGACCACGTTCCCCCACTGGTCAGCGACTGTCATGTTGGTCGTCGAGATGTTTTCGGTGTCCTTCCCGTCGGCGAGTGCCGCCGCGGAAACCGGGCACACGCCGTCGTACGTGGACACATCTCCCGGCGCGACGGGCTTCGTGGCCGCGTGCTGTGGGTCGATCTTGCAGGCGCGCTCCTTGCCGAACAGCGGGTCAGTGAGCGCGGCGGTGGGAACGTCGACGAACGCAGGGTCGCCCACGTACTTTCCACGGTCGGCGAAGGCGAGCGCGCTCGCCTCGAGGTAGTGGTGCAGGGCAGTTGGCTTGGACATCTCCGAAAGGTTGACGGTGTCCAGGATGTTCAGCGCCTCGCCTACCGTGGTACCCCCGCTGCTCGACGGCGCCATGCCGTAGACGTCGAGGCCGCGGTAGTCGACGTGGGTGGGCGCTTGGTCCAGGGGCTCGTACGCGGCGAGGTCGGCTGTGGTCATGTGCCCCACGGGGATGGGCAGCGTGGTGGTGGCGGTCTTGGGCGGGGCCTCGACAGTTGCCGCGATCTCGGCTGCGAGCGGACCGCTGTAAAAGGCCTGGGTGCCCTGCTTCGCGAGAAGCCGGTACGTCGCGGCGAGGTCGTGGTTCTGGAAGATGCTGCCGACGGCGGGTGCGTCGCCTCCCGGTAGGTACAGCTTGCTGGTGGAGCTGAACGCCGCGAAGCGGAGCTTGTTGTCGAGTGTCTGTTGGCGGAAAGTCGGGTCGACGACGAAGCCGCGGGTCGCGACCTTGATGGCAGGCTGGAGGGCGTCGCCAAGGCTCAACGTACCCCAGCGTTCCAGTGCGCGCTCCCAGGTGGCCGCCGTGCCGGGGACGCCTACAGAGACCCCGCTGGTGACGAGTTCGGGGGTGAAGTTGTACGGCTTCCCCGTGGCGGGATCGATGAACGCGTCATGCGGCATCGCCGCCGGGGCGGTCTCGCGCCCGTCGATGGTGCCGATCTTGCCGGTCTTCGCGTTGTAGAACACGAAGTAGCCGCCACCACCGATCCCGGCACTGTACGGTTCGGTCACGCCCAGCGTCGCGGCGGCGGCGACGGCGGCGTCGGCTGCGTTGCCGCCCTTGCGGAGGACCTCGATGGCGGTAGCGGATGCTTCAGGGTCTACGGTGCTGACCGCGCCGCCGTATCCGGTGGCGGTGGCGGTCTTTTCAGTCTGGCGCGGATCGGCAAAGGCGGGGTTGGCGACGGCGCCGCTCGTCACGCTCAGCGCGAGTACTGCCGTCATGGTGGCCAGTCGAAGTTTGCGATGTGACATGGTCGCTCCTCAAATGGTGGTGCGAGGTGGGTGGGGCCACCCTACTCCGCGGCTACGCGACGCTCAACGGGTCCAGGCAACCCGGCAGTCCCAACAACCTTGTGCAAGCCATTGACAAACTTGTACAAGTCTTTCCATACTTGCAGGACAAGGTTTCAACGAAGCAACTGGAGGACAGATGTCGGCAAAACTCACGGATGTCGCAAAGCTGGCAGGGGTGTCCCTGGCAACGGCGTCGCGGGCATTCGGAGACCCCGGTCGCCTGGCAGCCGAAACGCGGCAGAAGGTCATGTCCGCGGCCGAGCAATTGGGTTACGACGTACCCGGAGTCACGGGCAGCCGAACATTCGGCGTCATCGTCCCGGACATTTCCAACGCCGTTTTCGCTGCCCTCATCAAAGCCATCCAGGACCAGGCATGGCACGGCCGCCACCGGATGGTCCTCGCTGACACCTCGGAATCCTCCTCGCGGGAACGCGCCCACCTCGAATCCTTCTCCACCGGCGTGGACGGCATCATCCTTTGCTCGCCCCGCCTGCCTTCCGCGGAGATTCACCATCTCGCGGGTAGCGCACCGCTGGTTGTCATCAATGGCGAGGCCGAGCACGCCGCACGGGTGCTCATGGAGGCCGGCGAGGGAATCCGCCAAGCCGTCGAGCATCTCTACGCCCTCGGCCACCGCAAGCTGGCCTACATTCCTGGACCCGCGTCGTCATGGGCCAACGGCCAGCGCAGTGCAGCGATCACCCGCTTCTGCGCCGACTGGGGCATCGAACTGGTGACCGTGGGGAACCAGAATGCAACGGTCGACGGCGGACTGGCCGCGGCGGCTTCGGTAGTCGCCAGCGGCGCCACCGCAGTTATTGCGTACAACGATCTGGTCGCCATCGGCATGCTCGCCGGCGCCCGGACCCTCGGCTACCACTGCCCGGAGGACATCAGCGTTGTCGGCATCGACGACCTCGACATCGCCGCCGCGGCAGAACCCGGACTTACGTCTGTCCGCGTACCCATTGACCGAAGCGGCGCCCTCAGCCTTGAGCTCCTCCTCGAGCAGATGGCCGGAAAGCCCACCGCAACGGAGGCCGTCCACCTCAGTTCACAACTCATCGTGCGTGGCTCCACTTTTGCTGCGCGCACCGCAGAGCAAGCCCTCCAGGGAAAGTAACCATGAGAATCGTCATCGCAGACCCCAACCTGATGCCCCACCGCTCCACTTTCGAGGCCGCGCTCCCCGAGGGCGCCCTTACCTCCTGGCACGACAGCTGGAGCGAGCATGCAGTACTCACCGACCTGAAAGATGCCGACGTCTACGTCGGACCACGCTTCACCGAGGCCATGGGCGCGGCCGCCAGCAATCTGCGGCTCGTGCATGTGGGTGGTGCCGGCTACGACGGCATCGACGCCTCCGCGTTGCCCGCCGGGGCGGTCTGCGCGAACACCTTCCACCACGAAAGCTCCATTGCCGAACACATCGCCTCCGTTTTGGTGGCCCTCCGGCGCAACCTGATCGGCCAGGACGCGGCGCTTCGCAGCGGCGTCTGGTCTTCGTCTGTCTATTCCTCAGGGATCCGCCAGCCGGAAACACTCCGCGGTGCTGTGGTGACTTTCCTCGGGTTCGGGCACATCGGCGGGATGGCATGGTCGCTCCTGACAGCCTTCGGCGCCGAGGGTATCGCCATTACCCGTAGCGGCAGCGTGGACGCAAAGGCCAACTCCTTGCGCTGGGCCGGCACTACCGAGCGGCTCGGCGAGGCCCTCAGTGAATCGGACATCCTGGTGGTCAGCATCCCGCTTACGGAGCAAACCACCGGCATCATCAGCGCAGCTGAACTCGACGACCTTGGCCCGGACAGCTTGCTCGTCAATATTGCCCGCGGACCCGTCGTCGACGAAGCCGCACTCTACGAAGCCCTGAAAGACCGGCGGATCGCGGGGGCAGCGATCGATGTCTGGTACCAATACCCGGGCACTGACGGCCGCGGCGAACCATCCACCCTGCCGTTCGGCCGGCTGGACAACATCATCATGACCCCGCACTCCTCCGGCGTCACGGCAGAGACCTTCCGCAGCCGCGCACTCGAGATCGCCGAAAACATCACCCGCCTTTCCACAAACCAGCCGCTGAAGAATGTAGTGATTTCCCGATGACCCGAAAAATCGTCGACGTCGACGTCCTGGTAACCAGCCCGAGCCGCAACTTCGTCACCCTCAAGATCACCACCGACGACGGCATCGTCGGATGGGGTGACGCCACACTAAATGGCCGGGAACTCTCCGTTGCGAGCTACCTCCGCGATCACCTCGGCCCAGCTTTGCTGGGCAGGGACGCAGACCGCATCGAAGACACTTGGCAATACTTTTACAAAGGCGCGTACTGGCGGCGCGGGCCGGTGACCATGGCCGCGATCGGCGCCATCGACCTCGCCCTCTGGGACATTAAAGGCAAGGCCCTTGGTGTTCCCGTGTACCAGCTCCTGGGCGGCGCAGCCCGGGACAAGATCCTCACGTACACGCATGCCACCGGCTGGGACCTGCCTGAATTGCTGGACTCGGTGGACCAGCGCCGTGAACAAGGCTTCCGCGCCGTCCGTGCGCAGTCGGGCGTGCCGGGGCTCGACAAGGTTTACGGGGTCACCAAGGGTGCCGCGAGCTACGAACCCGCCGGCCGCGGCGCCGGTCCAGTCGAGGAAGACTGGGATACCGCGGCCTACCTTCGCCACGCACCAAAGATCCTCTCCGCGGTGCGCGAGCACGTCGGCCCCGAGCTCAAGCTCCTCCACGATGTCCACCACCGCCTCAACCCCACCGAAGCCGCCCGGTTGGCCCGCTCGCTGGAAGACGTGGACCTGTTCTGGCTGGAGGACGTCACCCCCGCCGAGAACCAGCGCTTGCTCCGTACGCTGCGCCAGCAGACCACCATTCCGTTGGCGATCGGCGAAGTGTTCAACACCGTCTGGGATGCCGAGTTGCTCATCACGGAACGGCTCATCGACTACATCCGCACCGCCGTCGTTCATGCCGGAGGCATCTCCCACGTCCGGAAGATCCTGGCTTTCGCCGAGGTGTACCAGATCAAAGGCGCACCCCACGGTCCGTCCGATGTCTCCCCCATCAACCTGTCCGCATCACTGCACCTCGGCCTGGCCACGAGCAACTTCGCCATCCAGGAATACATGGGCTACGACCCCACGGTGTCCGAAGTCTTCCAATCGAGTTTCCGTTTCGAAGACGGTTACCTGCACCCTGGCGACGAGCCCGGCCTGGGCGTCCAGGTGGACGAAGATGCCGCTGCGAGGTTCCCCTACACGCAGGCTTACTTGCCCATCGCCCGGGAGCTCGACGGCTCCATGAAGGACTGGTGAAACATGGCCAGGTCAAGCCTCCCGCAGCTGAACGCGGAAACCCCTGGAATCCTTCGCCGGACCGTCGCCCCTGCTCCCGGCATCGTGCACCTCGGCTTCGGAAACTTCCATCGCGCGCACCAGGCGGTCTATACGGATGCCGCCGTCGCGGCGCAGGGCGGCGACTGGGGAATCATCGGGATTTCCAGCCGTTCCTCAGCCATCACCGATGCCATGCACGCCCAGGACATGCTGTACACGGTCGTCGAAATCTCGCCCGAGGGATCCACGTTCTCTACTCCGCGCGTGCATACAGATGCCTTCGTTGCGGCAGAGGACCCTCAACGCGTTGTGGCCGCCATTGGTGCCGAGACCACGCGAATCGTGTCCCTGACTGTCACCGAAAACGGCTACACCTATAGCCCGGCAACAGGCTCGCTGAAAGTTGCCGATCCTGACGTTCAGCACGACCTCGCCAACAGCTCAGTCCCACGCACGCCGATCGCTCAGATCGTCCGCGGACTCCAGCAGCGGGCCCGGACCCACGGTAAGCCGCTGACGGTCCTCAGTTGCGACAACCTCGCTGACAACGGACACCACACCCAGCGGCTCGTCCGCGAATTCGCATCACTATTGCCCACAGCTGAGGCCGCCGAAACGTTGCGCTGGATCGGTGCCAACGTCACGTTCCCGTCATCGATGGTGGACCGGATCGTGCCCGCCACGACGGATCACTACCGCAGCCTCGTCGCCGAGCAACTCGGCTACGCGGACCAGATCCCGGTGCCCGCCGAGCCCTTCACGATGTGGATCCTGGAGGACAACTTCATCGCGGGCCGCCCGGCCTGGGAGGCTGGAGGTGCGATCTTCACCGACGACGTCGCGGCCTACGAGCAGCTCAAGGTCAGGCTCCTCAACGGCACCCATTCTCTGATCGCCTACCTTGGAGCCCTGTCTGGTGCAGCCACCATTCCGGACGCCACGGGCATCGGCTACATCGAAGCCGCCGCCCGTCACGTCCTCCGTGATGAGTACCTGCCGAGCGTCACGGTGCCCGCAGCCGTCGACGTGGAGGCCTACGAGGAGCAACTCTTCTCGCGTTGGCGTAACTCGGCATTGGGGCACCGGACCAGCCAGGTAGGCAGCGATGGTTCCGTCAAGCTCCGCCAGCGGATCCCGATCCCAGCCTTGGAAATGCTCGACGCAGGCGTGATGCCCCACTACCTCGCCCTCACCGTCGCCGCGTACTTGTCGTGCATCGCTCCTCTTCGGGGATTCGACCCCGGCAACCACGCCAACGAAATGCAGGACCCCGCCCGGGAAACTCTCCAAGAGCTCGCAGCGGGATCCGGCTCCGGGCGGGACCTCGCCGCCAAGGTACTCGGCGAACACCATCTTCTAGGTGACGAACTCGCGACTCGTGAAGACTTCATCCGCCGCACTGGTGAGCTGATCGACGTCATCCACCGGCAAGGCCCCCTCGCCAGCGCAAGCGCGGCAGCCGAATCCACCTCACTTGTTCCCGCACAGACCCGGAGCATCCGATGACCACCCAAGCAATCCGCCGTGCCGACGGATCCTTTCTGCCGCTGACCACGGAAGCGGCCGTCCTGCACGGCGCAGGAGATCTCCGCATCGAACAGAAGCCACTGAAGACCCTCGGGCCGAACGATGTCCTCGTTGAAATGCGATCGGGCGGCATCTGCGGCTCGGACATGCACTACTTCGCTGACGGCCGCAACGGCACCAATGTCCTCCGGCAGCCTACTGTCCTCGGCCACGAGGGAGCGGGCGTCGTCACTGCGGCCGGTGAGGCGGCCAGCGTTGCCGCGGGCACCGCCGTCGTGATTGAACCGGCGTTGCCATGCCGGAACTGCCCCGCGTGCCTCTCCGGACGCTACAACCTCTGCCCGGCGGGGACGTGCTTCGGTTCCCCGCCCACCGACGGGCTGTTCGCCCGCCACGTAGTGGTTCCCGAAACCGCGCTTCACGTTCTGCCGGAAATTGTCCCGGCGGAGATCGGGGCGGCCATCGAACCGCTCGCCGTCGCCGTCTGGGCGGTTGAACGCGCTCAGGTGCAGGCCGGACACCGGGTGCTGATCACGGGCGCAGGGCCGATCGGCCTGCTCGTGGCGCAAGTGGCGGCCTCCCGCGGCGCGTCCGAGGTCATCGTGACTGACGTCAACGACGACCGTCTGGCTGTTGCCGCCCGGTTCGGCGCCACCCGGACGATCAACACCTCGGTCACGGCCCTGGATCTGAAAGACATGGATCGCCTGATTGAATGCTCCGGCAACACCAGGGCGCTGGCTGACGGCATCCTGACACTGGCCCCAGCCGCCCGGGCAACCGTCGTCGGCCAGGCTCGCCCCACCGTCGACGGGATCCCCCTCGGTTTCCTCCAACGTTTTGAAATCGATCTGGTGACCGCGTTCCGGTACGCGAACGCGTTCCCGACGGCGATTCAGCTCGCCTCCACGGGGGTGGTGGACCTCCGGTCGATCATCACTGCAACATTCCCCCTCGCCAACGCCGCGGCCGCACTCACGGCCCCCGTGACAGACCCCACCAACCTCAAAGTCCTCATCACCTACTGACTCGGCCCAAGTACGGGCCAGCGGACATCCATTCAAAGGAGTATGGAAATGACCACAGCAGCAAACCTCCCGCCCACGCCGGTGGACCAAAGCAAGGTCCGGAAGGCCGCCGTCGCCGGCCTCATCGGCACCACGCTTGAACTGTACGATTTCGTCATCTACGGCACTGCATCGGCACTCGTCTTCAGCAAGCTCTTCTTCCCCAACATTTCCCCCGCGGCGGCGCTGCTGGCCAGTTTCAGCACTTTCGCCGTCGGATTCCTGTTCCGGCCCCTCGGCGGGATTTTCTTCTCCCACTTCGGTGACCGCCTTGGCCGCAAGTGGGTCCTGGTAGTCACTCTGCTCCTCATGGGTGGGGCGACCCTGGCGATCGGGCTTCTGCCGACCTTTGGCCAGGTAGGACTCCTTGCCCCGATCCTGCTGTGTGTCTGCCGCGCGGCGCAGGGCTTCGGCGCCGGAGCGGAGCAATCGGGCGGCGCAACACTGCTCACCGAATCCGCCGCGCCTGGAACCCGAGGCAAACTGGCCTCCCTCATCATGGTCGGCGCCGCCGCCGGAACGGCACTCGGAGCACTCGTGTGGATCGCGGCCCAGTCGCTTGCACCCAACGACATGCTCACGTGGGGCTGGAGGCTCGTCTTCCTCTCCAGTATCTTCGTCACCATCGCCGCGCTGGTCATCCGGCGGAAGCTTGACGAATCACCCGTCTTCGAAGAGATCAAGCAGGCCCGCACCGAACCCCCGGCACCGTTGCGGGAGGTTGCCAAGTACGGCAAGGCCAACGTCCTGCGCGTCATCCTGATGAACCTCGGCGTCAGCACCCAGTCCTACACCATCCAGGTGTTCATGGCCTCGTACCTCATCACCGTGATCGGAACGGACCCGAAGTTCATTCCCCCGGTGCTCCTCATCGGCTCGCTCTGTGGCGGAGTCGCGGCGGTGTCCTTCGGAATCCTTTCCGACAAGATCGGGCGCCGGCGCGTCGTCTCACTCATCACCGGGGCACTCATCCTCTTCCCCGCCCCTGCGTTCCTGCTCCTGACCACCGGCTCGCCGGTAGCCATCGTGTTGGTGATCGTGGTCGGCTTCGTCCTGGCATGCCAAGGCGTGGTGGGCGTGCACATGAGCTACTTCCCTGAGATCTTCGGCAGCCGTTACCGCTACGCGGGTGTCACCTTGGGCCGCGAATTCTCGTCCATCATCGGCGGAGGCATCGCTCCCATGATCTGCGCGGCGCTGCTGGGCATGTTCAGCAACTCATGGATTCCTGTGGCGATCTATATGTCGGTGACCATGCTCATCAGCTTCATCGCCACCCGCATGTCACCGGAAACCCTCAACCGCGATTTGACGGATCCTGAGGACGCCGCGCACGGCAAAAGCGGGGTTGTCCCGGTAACCTCCGAAGCGCAGCACGCCCAGTAGCACCCAGGCCCCCCGACGGCGGCCCGTGCCGCCGTCGGGAACGCCCGCCAGCCAACCACGATACGAAGGACATCCAATGCTCAGCCTCGAGAACCCGGGCACTGCCTCCCGTCCGGCCCCGTCCGCAATCCTCCGCTCCTCCAGGGTCGTGGCAGTGCTGAGGGCCCGGCATGCAAAGGACTACGCCCCCGTCATTGAAGCCCTCCGGGACGGCGGGGTGCTCAGTATCGAGCTGACGCTAAGCACACCGGGAGTATTCGAGGAGCTTCCCCTGCTGCTGGAGCGGTTCGGCGAGTCTGTGGAAATCGGCGTCGGCACGGTGACCACTCCTGCCGAGGCCGAAACGGCACTCAACCTGGGCGCCGCGTACATCGTTACACCCATCACCGAACCGGACGTCATCACCGCCTGCACCCGACGCGGCGTGCCGGTCTTTCCCGGCGGGCTCACCCCCACCGAGCTCCACACCGCTTGGAAGCTGGGCGCCACCGCCGTCAAAATCTTCCCAGCTTCCACTGTCGGCCCCGGCTACGTGTCCCAACTGCGCGGCCCCTTCCCGGACATCCAAGTGGTCCCGTCCGGCGGCGTCGACATCGATGACGTCCCGGCTTGGATTCGCGCCGGCGCATTGGCCGTCAGCCTCGGAGGACCGCTCCTCGGCGACGCGTTCAAAGGCGGGAGCCTGGCTGAACTGACCGCGCGGGCCCGGCGGGTCCGCGCCCTCGTTGACCAGGAAGGTGGCGAGAAGAAATGACCACCAAGCCTTACGTCGTCACCCTTGGCGAAACCATGGCGCTCATGGCTTCGGAGACACCTGGCCCGCTGGCCCATGCGTCCACCTTGAGCCTTGGCATCGGAGGGTCCGAGTCCAACGTGGCCATCGGCCTGCAACGCTTGGGCGTCCAAGCTGTTTGGTGCGGCCGCATCGGGGCGGATTCCCTCGGCCGGCTTGTTGAGCGGGAGATTCGCGCTGAGGGGGTGGATGTCCGCGTTGCCGTCGACGACGACGCGCCCACCGGCCTGATGATCAAGGAACGCCGCACCCCCACGGCCCAGAAAGTTGCGTACTACCGCTCCGGCAGTGCCGGTTCCCGGATTGCCCCCGACGACGTCGACGATCAGCTGATCGCGGGGGCGGCGTTGCTCCATGTCAGCGGCATCACCCCGGCGCTTTCTCCCCAGGCAGCGTCCACTTTCCGCTATGCCATCGCTGCAGCCAAGGCGTCCGGCGTTCCGGTATCTTTCGACCTGAACTACCGCAGCAAGCTCTGGAACGCCGAGACGGCCGGAAGTGCCTACCGCGAGACTATCCCGGACGTGGACATCGTTTTCGCCGGTCTTGAAGAGGCCGAACTCGTGGTCGGGACAGTCCGGGACGCCGAACAGGCCGCCAGGTGCATCGCCGCCATGGGTCCCAGCCAAGTGGTGATCAAGTTGGGTGCAGACGGCGCCTTGGCATTCGTCGACGGCAAGGTTGTCAGGCAGGACGCACTCGTCATCGAAGCCATCGATACTGTGGGCGCCGGCGACGCTTTCGTCGCCGGCTACCTGGCCGAATTCGTAGAGGGCTTGCGGGCTGAGGAGCGTCTTCAGACAGCCGTCAGCACGGGTGCTTTTGTGTGCCTCGTACCCGGCGACTGGGAGGGACTCCCCCGGCGCGACGAACTGCGGCTCCTTGGCAGCCATGAACCGGTCAGCCGATGAGCACATTCTTTGTAGGGGCCATGCGGCTGCGCCAAGCTTGAGCGGATGGGATCCGTCGGGTGAAGGCAATCGGGATGGGCGTGCTGGCGCCGGCCTTCTGGCGGGGAATCCCTCCAGGGGACTTTCGGCTGAACCATGATTTCCAAACATTCCGCCAATCTTCACTTGAGGTTCAGGTTACCGCCGGTCCACAGGGATAGATTGCGTAGGCAAGCAGCCATTGTCGTTGGTGGACCAGGCAGGAGAACGCCATGGCCGGAGCGGGTTTTCGCAGCGACTCCCGGATTCCAGCAAGATTTGGACAGAACGACCCAGGGACGAGCCAGTTGCTGCTGATCCATTCCGACCGGGAAATCATGCTCTCCGTCCGGATGGGCGAGCATGTGCGCGGCCCGGGCGAAATCCTGGTGGGCTTCACCGCAGACGCCATCTTTGCCGGTAGCGTCCGATGTCTGGGCATTCGGTTCCGTGAGCGAAGAGTCTTGGGATCGTTCGACCTGCTCCGCGCATCGTCCGCGGCGCGTTTCAGCGCGTCGTTCGGTCGGGAAGACGGGTCGCCGGATGCAACATTCCTACTCGACGATACGGTTTCGGTGCTTTTCCCGATGGCAGGGCTCAAGGAATTGGATGTCGGGCGGCTCTATCCGTTCAAGGTCCGTGACGGCAGACTTACCGGAGAGAGCCTTCGATTTGCACGCCTTGACGCCCAGGAGTGACCGCCGGACTACAGCTTTTGCGTCGCCAGTACCCAGCCAAGGTTTACGCCGGGGGCCTCCGATTTTGCAGTCAGGGGGCGAAGCGACGGAAGCATCTGCGAGAGCGGTAAACCATCGAAGTCCATTTGCCGGCCGCTATCTCCGACGGCACCATCGATGAGCTTGGCGAGTGATGGGGACGGGCCGACGCCGAATTCCTGTCTCAAGTCGGCAGCGAAGCTCCGATAGGTTTCAAGGGCGGAGACGAGGTCGCCGGTCGCGAGGTGCGCCTGTATGAGCAAGCGGTACGAGGACTCCCTGAAAGGTTCCAGGGCAATGGCCAGTTTGCTCGCAGCTTTGGTTTCCTCGGTGTTTCCCTGGCTGAGGTGGTATGACGCGATGGAGTCGAGGGCCGCCGTACGCAAAGCCCGGAACCGTTCCTGTTCGACCAGAATCCAGTCCTCGTACCATCCCGGAAGAAGCTCCGCCGTTCGTAGCCGTTCCCATCTAGGGTACGAATCGCTCAGCTTAGACGCCGGGGCGTCTAGTTCGCGTTCAAGGGCGATGATATCGACCATGACCTCGCGGCTAAGGGCTACGGAAACGTCGGTGTTTCCGTCGGCGTCAAGCAGGCCGGGGAGCTCATGGTTGATGTGCCAGATACTCACCCTGAGGCCAACGGCAGCCTGCGCGTCGGACGAGTCGGGCCAAAGAAGTCCGGAAAGGAAGGTACGCGGTCGCTCGCCGAGCAGTGCCAGCGCCGTGATCAGGCGTTGCTGCCGATGCGCAACCTTCTGTCGGCGGCCGTCCCGGGTCAGCCTCCACCCGTTGAGCAGGGTCAGGGACCACTGCGGATCTGATGATAAAACCACGTCTATACCCCAATCGAACGCCGAATCACTGGCGGGCAAGCGTCATGAGAATAGACACTATTGAATAATGACCAGCCCGGTCGCGAGTGGCCGCTACTTGAATCGGGGCACTCTATCGGATGCCCTACTTACTCGGTCCAGTGATCGCCCGGCACTCAAAACTCCCCTACCTTCACCAACTGCCCGAACATCCGGTAACGGCGCTGTAACGGGCACGGTTTCATGCTCGTCATTACACGCACCTGACCAGGCGCATGTAACCGCGAGCGAGATCGAGGTGTGGCCATGAACCATACAGACCTCCTGTCCCGGCGACCACGCAGTCGTTGCCTCGGGACTTTTGTCAGACGGTGTGCCGTCTTCGTGCCGATCGATGGTCAGGGGTGATGGCGATGTCTATCGGACAGTTGGAGCCTGCTGCCGGCCGGACCCCGGCGGAGTCGACATCGGGGAATTCGCTCCCGGCTGCGTCGATCAGCGTGGTCATTCCTACTTTGAACGAGGCATTGAATCTGCCGTGGGTGCTCAAGCGGATGCCGTCATACGTTGACGAAGTCATCGTCGTGGACGGTCGATCCGAAGACCTCACCGTGGATGTGGCGCGCGCGCTTCGCTTCGACGTCGTCGTGGTGAATGAGCTGCATGCCGGCAAGGGCGCCGCCATGCGCGCAGGGTTCGCCGCGGCCACCGGGGACATCATCGTCATGCTCGATGCGGACGGGAGCATGGACCCTAGGGAGATCGGCTGGTTCGTTTCACCCCTTCAGCACGACCACGATTTCGTCAAGGGCTCCCGATATGTCACCGGCGGCGGTTCCGACGACTTGACGCGGTTGCGCAATCTCGGGAACCGTGCGCTCACAGGGCTGGCAAACAAGGCCCTGCACTGTAACTTCTCGGATCTTTGCTACGGGTATATCGCCTTCCGCAGGGAGTGCCTGGAGGTCCTTGAACTCAAGTCCGATGGTTTCGAAATCGAGACCGAGCTGGTGTCGCGGGCGGCCCGGGCGGGGCTTCGCATCGCTGAGGTGCCAAGCCACGAGTTGTCCCGCATCTCAGGCAACTCACATCTGCAGACCTTCCGCGACGGGTGGCGCGTCCTGCGAACGCTGACCCGTGAGTGCGTCGGATGGGATGCGCCGACGGCGGGGGTACGTCCGGAGGCCCTTCGGCGCGTGAAGTACCGGTATCCGGACATGAGGTTTCCTCATGTTCCAACCGACCCGCAGACGGTCCTTGCGATGCTGGCGGACGGCTAATGCCCGGCGGTGCCGACTGGCCCAGTGTCAGCGTCGTGATCTGTTGTTTCACCGAAGCCCGGTGGGAGTTGCTGCTCCACGGGCTCGCTTCGGTTCAGTCTCAAACGCTCCGGCCGGAACAGCTTGTCCTCGTGGTTGACCACAACGAGGATCTGTACCGGCGGTTGGGTGTGTACCGGCGACTGACGGGTGCGCTGCTGGGGGTCGAAGTAGTGGAGAACTCGGGGCCCCGGGGGCTTTCCGGCGCCCGCAACACCGGAGTGAAGGCGGCAACCGGTGACATTGTGGCCTTCCTCGACGATGACGCCGAAGCCGCCCCGGACTGGCTGGCCCGGCTCGTCCTGCTCTATGACGATCCGGATGTGTTGGCGGTCGGGGGCAGGGTTGAACCCGTGTGGGAATCAGGTCGTCCGGCGCACTTTCCCGAAGAGCTTGATTGGATTGTCGGGTGCACCTATAAAGGCTTGCCCAGAGTCGCGGCTCAGGTGCGTAACGTGATCGGCGCGAACATGTCCTTCCGCTGCGATGTCTTTGAGCGGGTCGGCGGGTTCAATGCTTCCCTTGGCCGGCAGGGTGATCGTCCGCTTGGATGCGAGGAGACCGAATTGTGCCTGAGGGCATCCATGGCCTCTCCCGGCACCCGCGTGGTTTACGAACCGGCAGCCGTGGTGCGCCACCATGTGCCTGCGACGCGCGGTACCCTGCGCTACATGTTGTCGAGAGCCTGGTCAGAAGGTGTTTCGAAGGCTCAGGTGACCCGGCTTCTCGGGCGGAGCCAAATCCTTGGACCGGAACGCCGATATGTCCGCCGAGTGCTGCCGCGCGCTGTTCTGGCCGGACTGCGCTCCTGCGCACACGACGGCGACGTCGGAGGACTGGCCCGGGCGGGAGTGATCGTAGCTGTCCTTGCTGTCACCGCGATTGGCTATCTGCAGAGCCTGTGGCAGTCGTCATCGCTTCCGGCGCGCGCATCCGGCTCCGTTATATACCGGCTTATTCGCGACAACAGTGGAGGCCGGCCCAGTGATTAACCAGCAGATTGCCACGTCACCGGCCGTTGCCTTCGACATCCACGGACGTGTCGGAATCAGGGTCGCCCAGGGGACGCCAGGTGAGGCACAGCTACGTGACATGCTTGCCCCGTTCCTCGGCCCTTCGGCTTCAAACCTTCAGTTGAACATCAGCGGCGGCGTCACTCCGGTTCCCGCGCAATCCCACGCCGAAGACGCCTACCGGTATACAGACGATTCACTGTTCCTCCCGGAGGATCGGGTTCAGGTCACCCGCACGGAAAACGGCTTCACGGTCGAGGGGTCGGGCGAACTGCTGACGGCGGTCGTGCCGCTGTTGGACCACTTGTGCATCAGGCAGGACACAGCGATGGTTCACGCGGCGATGGTGAACTACCGGGGAGCGGGCATCCTGATGCCCGCATGGGGCGGCGTCGGGAAAACAAGTACGGTCGCGAAACTCTTGGCCATGCCGGGCGTCGGGTTCATGGCCGATGACTGGGGATTCATCACCGCGGAGGGCACGCTTCTGTCCTACGCAAAACCGATGTTCATCAAACCCCACCACCGGCCAATTTATCCGGACCTCTTCCAAGGAATCCGCAAGCCCCTCGCGCCGGGCTGGCTGACTTCGACCATCAGCAGCGTGGCCACCGCTGTACACCCTGTCATCGTCCGCTATCCACGCACGGCGGCGTTCACGCGTCGGTGGTCACCCGAGCACAGAATGGTCCACCCGGCAGACGTATTCGGCCCAGGGAAGATCGTTCCCCAGGCGCCCGCCCGGATCGCCGTCTTCCTCGAACGCTTCGACGGAGCGGAGGCCCGGTTGGAGCGCCGGACAGAAGCCTGGATGGCAGCGCGCATTGTGGGCAACTTTCATTCGGAATTGCCTTTGGTGTCGCGGCGACTCATCGAGGCCTTGGGGGCCACGGGTCTTGTGCCGTTGGGCGAGCATTTCTCCGCAAAAGCCTCCGTCATCACACGTGCGTTGAGTGATGTTCCTTGCTTCGTGCTTCGCCTTCCCGTGGCCTGGTCCGCCGACCGGACCTCAGATTTTGTCGCAGGCACCGTCACCTCCATGGTGGACGGCCGGCCGTGAGCAGGAATGCGGACGCTGGCCGCGTTCTGGACGTGTCTGTCGTGATCCCGGCCCGCAACGCTGCCAACTGGCTCGGCGAATGCCTGAAGTCTGTCTTTGACCAGAACCCCCGCGAGGTGATCGTCATCGACGGATGTTCGCACGACTCCACCGTGCAGATCGCCCGTTCCTACGGGGCACGCGTCATCTCCGACAAGGGGCGCGGACTCCCGGCGGCGCGGATGCTCGGTGCCAGGGCCGCGCACTCCGATCTTGTCGCGCTCATCGATGCCGACGTCGTCGTACCCACAGGCGTCCTGGCAAAACTGATTGCGGAGTTCAAAGCAGGCGGCTTCGACGGTTTGCAGTTTGGACTTGTGAGCGAGCCCGACGGCGCCGGCTACTGGGGAGCCGCCCTAGCCTGGCACCATAACCACAGCAGAGTCCGCTCATGGTTTGGTGTCAGTGCCACGCTCATGCGCCGCAGCGTGCTGCTTGAGGCCGGGTTCGATGAAAGCTTCCGGTCGGGCGAGGACATCGAGCTCCGGATCCGGCTCGAGGACGGTGGATACCGCCTCGGCGTCTCCCCCACGACTTTCGTGAGGCACCGGTTCGCTGACACCTTCGGGTATGCCCGCGACCAGTGGCTCCAGGACGGGGCAGGCTTGGCGCGCACAATGTACAAGCACCCCGGCCGGGCCGGATGGCTGGTGCTGTTGCCTTTGCTCGCAACGGTACGAGGCGTCCTTCTCTCCCTAGCCACAGCCCCCCGATATCTGCCCTACTGGGCTGGCTTCCTCGTATACAACTACGGGGCCTTTTGCAGCACCTTGCTGCGCCTTCCCAAGCAAGGACTGTCCCTCGGCGGGAATGCGGTGTGGCTGGCCGCTGCCCGTATCACGCCAATGGCGGCCGGGCTCGTGTTCTGGGCGCTCGCCGCGGTCATGATTCCTCCCGATCGGCTGGGGTTGGCCTCTGCCGTGGTCTCCGCCACCATGCTGACGGTGCAATTGGGCATGCTTGGCGTCGGCCCCGCAACCCTGACGCTTCTGCCAGCCCAAGCGGACCGTGGCGGAAACCTGATACCGGCAAGCGTCGCAGCCGTAGGCTTCTCGTCGCTGCTCACGGCAACCGGGCTGGTCGTTGTGACCTATTTCTTGGGATCCGGCGTCGGGACCGCTTGGAAAGATCCGGCCGTGAGCGCCGCCTTTTTCGCGGCAGCGCTCCTTGCCGCTGTCGCGTACCAGTTCGACCACATCGCCGTCGCCCAGGCAAGGGCAGATCGGGCACTGACGCGCAGCCTGATGCAGGCGGTGTTCCAGCTTGTTACCTTAGCGGTTTGCCTGTTTGCGGGTTACCGAGCCCCAGCCGCGATCGTCATCTCCGTGGCCACGGGCGCCTTGGCGAGCGTACTGCTTGGCCTGCACCAGCTCAGACGCACCGATACGGTTCCGGACTGGACGCGGGTGAATTGGCGCGACACGATGAAGGTCTGGGCGCCGAGCCTCCGGCAGCATGCACTGATGCTTGCCGACCGCGCGCCCGGCTACGTCCTTCCACTCGTCGTAGCAGCGGCCCTGAGCACGTCGGCCGCGGCGGCCTGGTACGTCGTCTGGATGCTGGCTTCAGCAATCTTTTTCGTGCCGCAATCAGCTGGCTACTCGCTCCAGACCGCCATCGCGGCGGACACCCCCGACCCTCATCTTTCCTCACTCCCGGCCTTGATCCGAAAGGCCTTGCGGACGAGTCTTTTCCTTACCGCCTTTGCCGGGGTTCTGCTGCTGGGAGCCGGTTCACTGTTGCTGCCTCTTTTGGGGTCCGGCTACGCTTCGGCGTGGGTGCTGCTACCTGTGCTGGTCCCGGCGCTGATGCTCACCTGCTTTACACAGGTCTATTACGGGGTGTGCCGATCCACCGGACGTTTAGCTGAATCCACGGTGGTCGCGATTGCGGCGTGCGTCCTCGCTGTGGCGCCGGCTCCGGCCGTCGCCCAATACTACGGGCTCACAGGGGTATCCGTACTCTGGTTGACCACCCAACTGTGCGCGGCCTTAGTCGCCGCGGGGCGGCTGCACCGCTTCGTACGCGGCCGTCGCATTGCCCCCGTCAAACACAATATCGAGGGGGCGGCCGGGTCGCGTGCGCACGGAGTACCGGCTCCGTGATGGCCGAGCGAACCCTCCGAGGGGTCTCCGTCACCCGCGTGCACCGACCCGACGTCGGCATAGTCACCTTCGGCACAACCGGCAGGAACCGTCCCCACAAAGCCCAGCATCGGGCCGACCGGGGAGACCCCCGGGTTGTGGCGGTACTCGCGGGGATAGCGGCGATCGCCTTGATCCTGGGCGTTTGGACGCTCAAGACCGTGAACACGCAGGACATCGGCGGCGCCGGCCTGATCCAGGCGCTCCCCGCCACCTACTTTGTCGCGTTGGGGCTGAGCCTGACCGGTTTCGTCGGCGCCCTTGGACAAAAAGTTCCTCGCCCGTGGTTGCTCGCCATTCAGCTTTTGGTTCTCATCGTCGTCCTGCACGGGGCTGATCCGATCATTCACGGATTGCCCCGGCTGGAAGCCAGCTACCGCCACTTGGGCATCACCGACTTCATCGCACAGTCGGGCGGCCTGGGCCGGAAGCTGGACGCGTATTTCAACTGGCCAGGGTTTTTCGGCATGCTGGCGATGCTCTCCAACACCACCGGAGTCCATGACCTGACCTGGGCGGCCACCTGGGCGCCTGTCGGCGTCAACGTCTTACTCATGCCCGCCCTGCTGGCCCTGGCCCAGCGCCTCACCTCCGGCCCAAGGCAAGCGTGGGCAGCGGTGTGGATGTTCTACCTGGCCAGCTGGGTCGGGCAGGACTACCTCGCCCCTCAGGCCTGCGCTTTGCTGCTGCTCCTGACCCTGACGGCCTGTGTCCTGGCGGCATTCCCCGGGTGGCCGTGGAAGTCGACAGGAAAACTCGCCCACCGGCTTAAGGACCTCGTGCATCGACTTGAACCCGGGCGTCCGGCTCCGGTGCCAGCCGAACTATCGTCGGCCGGCACCGTCATGCCAGCTGTGGTGTGCCTTGTATTCCTGGCAGGGATGACCGTTGCCCATCAGCTCACGCCTTTCGCCGCAATCCCTGTCCTGATGCTACTGGCCCTGAGCGGACGGTGCCGGCTACGGTCCCTACCGGTCCTGGCGTTGCTGTTTCCCATCTGCTGGCTGGTCCTGGCCGCTACCCCCTTCCTCATCGGACATCTGCAGACCCTCTTCGGGTCCATCGGCAACATCAACGCCGCCACGTCCGCCTCGCTGCTCAACCGGGTGGGCGGCAGCCCGACCCATCAATTCATTGTCTATTCCCGGCTCGCGGAAGGAGCCGTGGTCTGGATCCTCGCGGGACTGGGTGGCCTCCAAGGACGACGGCTACGGATGCCATGGCTAACTGCCGCGCTGGGCACCGCGGCGCCTTTCGTCCTGTTCCCGCTCCAGTCCTACGGCGGCGAGCTTCTGCTACGGATATACCTTTTCAGCCTCCCGTTCGCCGCCAGCCTCGTCGTGCTTCCGTTCTTCCCCCGTGACTCCAGTCCACCCGGCGTGCGCCGCATGATCGCCCTCCTGCTGCTCGGATCCGTCATCGCCACGAGCACGGTGGCCGCCCGGTATGGCAATGACGCCATCGAGAATTTCACACCCGACGAGATCGCCCTGGTCGACCGGCTCTACACCACCGCGCCCCCTGGTTCAGTCCTTATCGAGGCAGTGCACGACACGGCCTGGCGGTACAAGCACTACGCCGGATACCGATACCACACGGTCCTCCAAGCAGAGCCGGCCCGCCCTGGCGATCCGCCGCCCGGCTGCGCATCGATAAACCAGCTTGTCCCTTCCACCGGCGCCTATCTCGTCGTCACTTCAAGCCAGGCCATTGCTGCCGACGTGCTCAACACCGGACCGAGCGAAGGCCTGCAACACTTCATCGACAGGTGCGCCCAGCAAGGAGGCTGGTCAATGGAGTACCGCAACGCTGGCGGAGTGATCTACCACCTGCAAGGAGCACCGAATGGCATATGAGCAAAGGGCAGTGGGCATCACCAGCGCCGTCATAGGCGCCGTGGCACTTGCTTCGATTCCCCTATCCTTCACCGGACCAGCGGAGCTGCGCCTTGCCGTCATAGGGCCGTTCCTCCTCGCCGGACCGGGAACGGCGCTCATCCTGTTCCTGAAACCGGCCCGGCTTCAAAAAGGAACCGGATTCGAGGTGCTACCACTGGCCGCCGCAATAGCGGTGAGCTTCAGTCTTGCCTCCGGGATCCTGCTCTCAACGGCGATGCTCTACACCGGTTTCTGGCATCCATCGGTGGCTGTGTCCCTCCTGGCTGTGCTCACTCTGGGCCTCCTCGCCGCCGTGGACCGACGGTCCCGGCGAAAGGAAGCGGCGCGATAGCGAATGGGCGGGCAATGCACCTACCCTTTCGCCCAGATTGCCACCCAGGCCACCTGCAGGTGCCCGGCTGTTGCCGGTGCGGGGCAGCCGGTCAGGCAGGATTCGGTCTGGAGGATGTAATGCATTGGCTTGTCGGGGATGCCGACAGCGTTGACACCGATCGAGACACCGTCGAGGAAGAACTCAACGCGCCCAGGCGTCCATTCGGTTGTCGCGGTATGCCAGGCCGTGAACCGCGCACCAGACTGGTTTTCATGGAAGATGTTCTTGTCCGACCCGGCCTGATGGACGGCACCGTAAAAGGACTTGGACAGATCACCTTCGGGGTAATCGATCTCTCCGTCACGCGGCCACACTCCGCTATCGGGCCACAGCAGCCACGCCGTCTTGAACCCCTGCAAGGCCTCGGACCTGAACCGCACCGAATACCGCCCGTACAGCAGGCTGTCGTACGGGCGCCCGTTGGCCGGCTGAAGCTTTGGCGCGGGTGCCGCCCCCATCGAGACACCCTTTTCGGTGTGCAGGTACATGTCGAGCATCCCGTCCTTGACGCTGAGCACCTTCGATGGGTAGTACCCCGACCTACCGCCGCTTTGCTGACCGGCTGTGTCCGGTGTGCCGTCAGCGTAGTTGACACTCCACTTCGCGCTGTACGCCGGCCCGGGGAAACCCCCAAGCGGGACGTCCCCCTCGCTGAAATCTTCACCGAATACCCGCCGCCATCCGGGCAAATCCCCCACGGGCATTTGTCCGGTCGCCGCGGACTGCCCTGTGCCAGCCCCAGCCGTCGAAGGTGCGGCGGTCTTGTGTGGGTCAGTGGGGCCCGCGATCGTCGGAACGTCGGCGACACATCCGGAGGCGGCCAGCGACAAGGCCGCGACGAGCACGATCATCATGTTGGCACGGAGGACCGCCCCCACGGCCTTTTTGTTTCGCCGTTGCTCGGTGCGCATGGGAGCAAGTTTGGCGGCAAATCCACGCCGAAACAAGGCCCGGGCGGCGATCCGTCTGCGCCCTTCCGTCAGCGCGCCCATCCTTCGGTCCGGACCGGAGCCACTGCATCCGCAGGCCGGGCACGGGCGCAAACTCACAGGGAACCCGAAGCTGGGGACCATAGCCCAGTTGAACTTAGTGTGCGACAGTGTCCGGACCGGACGCTTCGTAATACCTGATACACCAAGACGAGGCATGCCCCTTCGTCGCAGGCCTGCCAGCAGGCCAGTCACGGCCGCTGACCACGGTCGGAGGAATTGGGAGGAAGCAGGATCACATGAGACTCAAAATGAAATCCGGCGGAAGGGTCCCGGGCCACCGCCGTCCACGGGCTGTTCGCGTCGTCGTCGCAGCCGCGCTTTTGGTGATCAGCTCGGCTTGCCAAGGTCCGTCCGGTGGCGGAACACCGGTTCCCGATCCCACCACCACCATCACCGGTTCCTCCCCGTCCCCAACCTCTGCTTCTTCGCCCCCCGGCAGCCCCGCGCCCACAGCCGCCGCCGGGAAGATCGGGCACGTCTTCGTGATCAATTTGGAAAACCAGAGCTACAACAAGACCTGGGGTCCGGATTCGGCAGCCCCTTACCTCTCCCAAACTCTGCGCAGCCAAGGCGTCCTCCTGACCCAGTACTACGGCGTCGCTCATCATTCCAACCCCAACTATCTGGCCCAGATCTCCGGACAGGCATCCAACCCGATGACGCGCAATGACTGCACGACTTACGCGCCGTTCATCCAAACCGGAACCGCCGACCCGGGCCAGGTGCTCGGATCGGGCTGCGTCTACCCCGCTTCAGTCCCGACGCTGGCCGGGCAACTTAGCGACGCCGGGAAGACCTGGAAGGGATACATGGAAGACATGGGCACGCCGTGCCGTCACCCTAACCCAGGTGCAAAGGACAACTCCCAGAACGCCAAGATCAATGACCAGTACGCCACGCGCCACAATCCCTTCGTTTATTTCACCAGCATCACTTCCTCCCCGGGCTGCCGAGACAACGTAGTGGACTACTCCAACCTCGCGAAGGACCTGCAGTCTGCCGCAACCACTCCGGACCTGGCTTACGTCAGCCCCAACCTCTGCCACGACGGCCACGACAGCCCTTGCGTCGACGGACAACCCGGCGGACTGGAGAGCGCCGACCTCTGGCTTAAGGAACAAGTTCCGGCCATCCTCAATTCACCGGCCTATCGGCAGGACGGCGTGCTCGTCATCACCTTCGACGAGGCCGACGGTAACGCAACCGGCCCTTCCGGCCTGCCAGGCGGAACAGCTGGAGGCCTTGTCGGCGCGCTTGTGCTCTCCCCGTTCACCAGTCCGGGCACCAGCAGCGGAACGATGTACAACCACTACAGCCTGCTCGCCACGATGGAGGACATCTTCTCCCTCCCCCGCCTGGGCTACGCAGCGGCCCCGGGACTGCCCAGCTTCGGGCCGGACGTCTTCAGCGCCCACCCGTGACCTTGCGGAGGTCAACCGGTGATGGCTCCACGCGACCGATGTTATCTACACACCCCCGGATTTGGTAACGCACCTGTAACCACCCCCGTGGTGCCATAGGTTCTCGACGGTGTTGCCGGGTGCCTGGGCCACGAACCTCCGCACCTACCGGCAGCTTTTCGGCACCACTGTGGTGGCGGACGATGACCGAAGTGGGAGGACAGATCAGTGAAACGACTGCTTGGCTTGGGCTTCATCAGCGCACTTGCTGCGCCCGTAATGGCACTGGCCCTTGTGTCCGGTCCGGCCAGCGCCGCTGCCCCGCCGCCGACCACTTGTTCAGCGGGAGTTCCAGCTCCCACGAACACTTATCCCGGAACAACGGTTGTGGCCAATAACTTCGAATCCGGAACGCTGGCCGGGTTCACCGTTAATACCGGAACAACCGGAACGGCAACCATCGACAACTCACAGGCCCACTCAGGCTCGTGTTCGGCCCACTTGCATGTGACCACCGACCCCGGTTCCCTGGCCAACCTGGTGACCACGCTCCCCGCAAACTCCAATGATGTTTATGCGGACGCGTGGTTCAATATCACCACCGCGGGCGTTGCAGGAAACGATGTCCCCTATTTCCGGTTCTTCTTCGACACCACAAGGTTCGTGGACATCTACCGCTACAACAGCAACGGCCAAATTTGGCTCCGGGTAACATCCTCGACGGGCTTTACTTACACCAAGCTGGTGTCCGGCTCCATTGCGTTGAATGCGTGGCGGCATGTTGGAATGCATGTCATAGCCAACGGGGCTGCGTCCACGGTTGAAGTCTGGGTTGACGGAACATCCATCTTTTCAAGCAACCAAGTCAACACGACAGCGACCACCGTGACGGCACTCCAGCTCGGTGCTGAGCATCTGACGCAAATGGGTGACGAGTATATCGACGATCTCGTCATAAAAGTCGGAGCAGCCGCGGCCGGAGGAACGTCCGGCGCGCTTATCCCGATAGCACCGACCCGCTTCCTTGATACGCGGAATACCTCGCCTGTAGCTGGGGGCTCCGCGGTCTCCTTCCAGGTTGCCGGCGTGAACGGCATTCCGGCAACGGTCTCGGCGGTGACCTTCAACCTCACGGTGGCCAACCCGACGTCGTTCGGATTCGTCACGGCCTACCCATCGGGAACCGCCCGTCCGAACGCTTCCAACGTGAACTACGCGAGCGGACAGATCGTCCCTAATCTGGTCACGGTTCCCGTGGGGTCGGACGGGAAGGTCACCCTTTACAACCAGTCGTCGGGATCCGCGCAACTCATCGCGGACGTCTCCGGGTACTACCTCCCGGCTGCTGCGTCGGCGCCCGGGGACTTCCAAGCGCTGGCGCCAAGCAGGTTCCTTGACACCCGCAACAGCACCGCGGTAGGGCCGGGCGGCACGGTCTCCTTCCAGGTCGGCGGGGTCAATGGCATCCCGGCGACGGTCTCGGCGGTGACCTTCAACCTCACGGTGGCCAACCCGACGTCGTTCGGATTCGTCACGGCGTTCGCGTCCGGAACAGCACGGCCGAACGCCTCCAACGTGAACTACGCCAGCGGACAGATCGTCCCTAATCTGGTCACGGTTCCCGTGGGCGGGGACGGGAAGGTCACCCTCTACAACCAGTCATCGGGAACCGCGCAACTCATTGCGGACGTCTCCGGGTACTACCTGGCCGGCACCGCAACGGCATCGGGAACGTTCCAACCCATCGCACCAACTAGGTTCCTGGACACCCGCAACAGCACAGCGGTGGCACCGAACGGAACAGTGTCCTTCCAGGTCGGCGGTGTCAGCGGCATCCCGGCAACGGTCTCGGCAGTCACCTTCAACCTCACGGTAGCCAATCCGACGTCGTTCGGATTCGTCACAGCTTACGCATCCGGAACCACTCTGCCGAACGCCTCCAACCTGAACTACGCCACCGGACAGATTGTTCCGAACCAAGTCGTTGTACCTGTCGGAGCTGACGGAAAAGTAACCCTCTACAGCCAATCTGCCGGCACGGCACAACTCATCGCGGACGTTGCAGGTTACTACCTGCCATGAATCAATAGGCATTTCAACAGGCATGGATCGGCGGCTCCTGGTTTAGTCCGGGGCCGCCGATCCACGTAGTAGCCTTTCGGCGGTCAGGGTCGCTCAGCGTTAGCTGAGGCGGTCGCACCTCGTATGATGAGGTTGCGTCAGTCGGACCAGGCATGTGGCCGAGGCCGGCCCGGGTTGCCTGGAGGACGCAGGATTTGTCGGGTTGAAGAAGCGAGGTGAAACCGTGCCGGATGGCCGTATTACTGGAGACAGCGATGCTCTTGTAGCGGGTCGGTACAGGCTGGGAACCTTGATCGGCCGCGGCGCGACGGCGTCGGTGTACCGGGCGCAGGATGAGAGGCTAGGCCGCGACGTGGCACTGAAGCTCTTTGCTCCCCTGCTGGGCGGGCCGGATGAGCTTGCCCGGCATGAAAACGAGATGCGGCTCCTGGCGACATTCAACCATCCGTCACTCGTCACTCTCTTCGACGCCGGTACCGACCATCGGGATCCGGAGCATGCCCGGACATTCCTCACCATGGAACTGATTCACGGTCCGGACCTGTATGCCAGATTGCGGGGCCGACCGCTGGCGCCCCAGGACGTAGCCCACATCGGGGCGGATCTGGCTTCGGCCCTGGAATACGTCCATGGGCGTGGGATCATCCACCGCGATATCAAGCCCGCGAATGTCCTCTTGGCTGATGCCCCCGCAGGATCCCCCATCCGGCCCAAACTCACCGACTTTGGAATCGCCCGCATCATCGAGGGAACGCGCCTGACCGCAACAGGCACCATGGTGGGAACCGCCGCATACCTGAGCCCGGAACAGGCCACCGGCTCTGTCCTCGGACCGTCAAGCGATATCTACTCCCTCGGACTTCTCCTCCTCGAATGCCTGACCGCAAAGCTCGAATACCCGGGAACGAGCGTGGAGTCGGCCGTTGCGAGGCTCCACCGCCCACCCCGTGTACCGGAGGACCTTGGGACGCGGTGGGTTGACCTCCTCACGGCCATGACATCGACTGAGCCTTCTGCACGGCCCGGCGCACTAGAGGTTGAGCAAGCACTTCGGAGTGCCTTCAGTTCCGGCGTCCCTGCGGCGACGCCCGCTCGCGCCAACGGAGCCACGCAGACCCTTCCCCGCATGCCCGACCGCCCGCCCCGCACAGCCAAGGCAACCATCCAGATGCAAGTGCAGCCCGCGGCAATGGCGGGCGTAATCGCGGGCGTAAGCGCGGGCGTAAGCGCGGGCGGTGGCGCCGTCGTCGGGCCGGCCGTACGAAACAGGCGCCAATGGCGAGGGAAACCGGCAAGCCGCGCACGCAGATCGGCGTGGGCTGTCGGCGCCGCACTCCTTACGACCGCTCTGGTGACCATTGGTGTGAGCGCCTTCCAGCCGCCTGCTCCCGCCGCCCCGGACCCGTCCGTCTCGGCAACGCCCAGCACCCAAACGCCAACGCCCTCGCCGGGCGTTGAGACATCTCCGCCGGTTGCGCCGGTTCCTTTAGCGCCGGCGCCAGGACGCCACAAGAGCAACGGCAAGGGCAATGGCGGTTAGGAACCGGCGCTGAGCTGACAAAAGCTAGCTTTGCGGGTCGTACATGAACTCGCGGAGCTCCTGCGGGCATCGGCAAGCCACCGCGATCTTCCTCGCCCACTCGACCGCGTCCCCGCGCGTCGGCAGCTCCAGCACGGTGAACCCACCCTTGATTTCGGAGCCCGGATAGATATCGGTGCTCACCGAGCCGTCGGCGGAAACCAGCACGGGATCGGTTTCCTCCTCGATCCCGCCGCCGAAGACGTAGGCGCCTGCCGCCTTCGCCTCCTCGATCACAGCGTGGGCTTCGGCGGAAACGATAGGGAGCTCCTCGTCGGTGATCATCATGGCTTCGCTCGGGAAGGAGATGAGGTATTTGGTCATGCCTCGATGGTCCCCCACGGACGGGCCGGACGGCAACGACTTCCTGCCGTTGCTAGATTCCGCCGTCGCGGGTGTCCCTCGTCACGATGCGGTCCCCCGTGACCGGGTCCACTGTGGCGCGGCTTTCGCTGATTCGGCGGGTCCGGCGCGGGCCGAACACGAAGAGGGAAACGATCAAGCCGATGACGCCGACGACCATGAGGATATAGCCGACCATATGGAGATCGATGAATGACACGACATCTCCAGGGATGGCGAAGGCCAGAATAGCGCCGATCGCGATAAGGAAGATGGATGATCCGATACCCACTGCTGTACCTCCTGCTGAACCGCGGACCCGGCGGTGGCGGGTATTACTAAGGTTACTTGGCATCGCCAAAGCTACACGTCAGCACCTCATCCGGCAACCACGCGCCGCCGATCCGGCACCTGGGCGGCACAAAAAGCAAAACACTAAGGGTGCTTTGCTTTTTGTTGACCTCCGGGTACGGTCGATGAAGGACCATATGTCTCTATTGGGGAGGTCAGCGAATGGTAGGAAAGTTTGAACTGTTTGTCGATGCCCGGGAACGCTATCGGTTCCGGCTGAAGGCAGCGGACGGGACTGTCATGGCGGTCTCGAAGGATTTTGAGACCAAGCGCGCCGCAGTGGTGGGAATCCGCGAAGTGCGGGCGTGCGCGGGGATGGGACTGATCACTGACCTGTGTCCGAGCCAGCCGGCAGCATCCGGACCAGCACCGGAAATCTCCTCGCCGGCCCTGGCCGAAGAGGGGCCGGCCCGGGTCCGGAATTGGCTGGGCCGAACCTCTATCGTCCGTAGGCGCGGCCACAAAGCCCTGACGTCCAAGCGCTGGCTGAACCTGGTCAAATAGAACCTGGTCAAATAGCGCCGGACCGCAGAAATGGCCGGGACTCAAAGAGTCCCGGCCATTTCCATTGCGCTTAGTAGGGCTTTATGGCTTCTGGCGGCTGGGTGGTCCATTCGGTCTCGGTGGCCCGCATCCAGGGATAAGGCAGGAGTTCCCCTAGGCCGACAGTTCCAACCTCTCCCCCGGCATCAACCAGGACAGTCGCCTCGGCCCCATAATTCCGAAGCAACTCCCGGCAAACGCCACACGGATTGGTGACCTGGGGTTCGCCGTGTTCGTCCATGCTGACTGCGACGGACGACCGGATGGAGGCTTCCTGCGCAATGCGGGCGTTGGCGAGGGCGCTGGATTCGGCACACACGTTGATTCGTTTCGAGCCGATGTGAAGGCCGAGGTAGATCGCCCCTGAGGCGCCCCGCATGGCGGCAGCCACCCGGTGGTTCTCACTGTGATGAGCCGTGAGGAGCAATTGACGGGCCGCGGTGTAGAGCTCCACATCGGATTGACTGAGGTCAAACGAGATCACATTCCTAGCTTCCAATGAAGATGTCATTCTTCTGCCGTGCGAGCACGTAGAACACAATGCTCAACACGGACAGGACGGCAACGTAAACCGGGAAAATCCACGATGCATTCATGGACTGGAGCCAGACCAGGAGGTAGGAAGCCGTGCCGCCGAAGATCGCGACGCCAACACCGGCGAAGTACTTCCCAGCGGGCCTCCAGGACACCACCATCACCACCCGGCGCGAGCCGCTCGGCGTCGTCGGGCTCACCACCCCCTGGAACTTCCCCATCGCCATCCCCGCATGGAAGGCCGCCCCGCACTCATCAGCGGTAACGCGGTGGTCATCAAGCCGGCCGAACTGACCCCGCTCTCCGCGACGCACCTTGCCCACGCCCTGCAGGACGCCGGACTTCCCGCCGGAGTATTCAACGTGGTCCACGGCAAGGGCCGCGTGGTCGGAGACGCTTTGGCACGCGATCCCCGCATCGCCGGGCTGTCCTTCACCGGATCCACCAAAGTGGGGCTCGGACTCCAGGAAATCCTGAATGCGCGCCGCGCCCGCGTCCAGCTCGAAATGGGCGGCAAGAACGGCGTCCTGGTCCTCGACGACGCCAATCCGCAGAAGGCCGCCGCGGTAGTCGCAGCCGGCGCGTTCGGACTCACGGGCCAGGCGTGCACCGCAACGTCCCGCGTCTACGTCACCCCGGGCGTCCGCGATGCCTTCCTCGACGCCCTTGTTGCAGAGGCCGCCAGCTACACCGCCGGTGACGGGCTCGACGGCGCCAAGATGGGCGCCGTGGTGAGCAGCCAGCAGTTCGAGCAGGACCAGGCAGCGGTGCGCACCGCCGTCGAACGCGGCGCTACCCTCCTTCACGGAGCGTACGACGGCGACCCCTCCGGTGCGTTGCTCTTCCCGGCCGCTGTCCTCACCGATATTCCGTTTGACGACGCCGCGGTGACCGAGGAAATCTTCGGTCCGGTGGTCGCGGTCCTCGAAGTCCCCGATTACGAGGCCGGACTCGCCGCGATCAACGAGTCCCGCTACGGCCTCACCGCAGGGATCTGCACCGACTCCTTGGCCCTGGCCACGGACTTCGCCGCGCGGGCGCAGGCCGGAGTGATCAAGGTCAACCGTCCCACGGCGGGCCTGGATTTGAACGTGCCGTTCGGTGGCGTCAAGGACTCCTCCACGAACACCTTCCGCGAGCAGGGCAAGTCGGCACTGGACTTCTTCACCTGGGGCAAGACCGTTTACACCGGTGTGTAGCGCGTCATGACCTACGTGATCGCGCAGCCCTGCGTGGACGTCAAGGACAAAGCCTGCATCGACGAATGCCCAGTGGATTGCATCTACGAAGGCGAACGCTCGCTCTACATCCACCCGTCCGAATGTGTGGACTGCGGCGCCTGCGATCCCGTCTGCCCGGTCGAGGCGATCTACTACTCGGACGACGTTCCGGATGAGTGGACGGATTACGTCCGGGCCAACGTCGAGTTCTTCGAGGAACTCGGATCCCCGCAAGGAGCATCGGCGCTGGGGAACCTCGGGCGGGACCACCCGGTGGTTGCGGCGGCACCAGTTCCGGGCTGATGTTAAGGGGCCCGCCTGGCCTGGATCGCCTGTCGAAGCGACTCCAGGCTGGGCAGGCCCGAGAGGCCCCCGGCCGTACGGTAGACGCGACACGTCATGGCTGGTTCTGCCATCGAGGGGAAGAGGTCAATTCCGTCCACCATGAATGTCGGGGATCCGTGGAATCCGGAGGCTTCGGCCTCTTCGTCGGTCAGGATCTGCCTGACCTCAATCAAGGCCGGGTCGTTCCCTTCCAGTTCCGCAGCCCGGGAGAACAGTTCCCGGGCCGCAGAGCTGTGCGGACAGTCCTGGATGGTGAGCAATTCGAAGTCCATGGCCCCATTATCGGGCCCCGCACGGTAAAGGTCACAGCAGGTCGGCGTGATGCTCTGCTACGACGTTCGGGTGGGCCCGAAGCCGGTAGCGGAGGGCGTTGTCCCCGTAGGTGTCCAGAATCGGACTGTTCGTCGGGTCAACCGACAAGCCGCGGGCTTTTGCCTGGAACTCCGGACTGACGGCAAGCTGCGGCATGGTCGCGTCAAGTGCAGGATTGTAGAAGAAGGGAAGGGAAATCCGGTCCGTGCCTCGAAGCGGCGAGATGACCCGGTGCAGGGTCGCCTTGAGGTAGCCGTTGGTGGCCAGTTCCAGCATTTCGCCGATATTGACCACGAAGGTCCCCGGCACTTGCGGCGCGTCAATCCACTTCCCTTGGTACTCCACCTGGAGACCCCCCTTGCCGGGCTCAACCAGTAGAAGCGTGAGCACTCCCCCGTCACGGTGGGACCCCACGCCCTGCTTGGGTTCCGGATTCGACTCCCCCGGATATCTCACGATCTTGAGAACAGGGAAAGCCCGTGCAGCGAATGCTGCGTCAAAGGTGTCCTCGGGCGCTCCGAGGGAAACGGCCAGAGCCCTCAGCAAGGCCAGCGAGACGGTGCTCAGCCGTTCGGTCCATTCCGAGACAATTTCCCGCATTTCCGGCAGCGCGGCCGGCCACAGGTTAGGCCCCTCCAGGCGCCAATATTCCGCGACACCCGGGCCTGGCTCAACGGCGTCCCGCTCGACGCCGATGTCGATCTGCTCCCGCCAGTCGATCCCGCCGTCCGTAAGCTCGCCGCCAACGCGGGTGTAGCCGCGGAACTGGGGGCTGTGGACATTCTCGATCGCAAGCTTTTCTTCTTCCGGCAGCTCAAAGAAGCGGCGCGACACGTCGAGGATGGCGTCCGTCAACTCCTGCGGGATTCCGTGGCCGGCGAGGTAGAGAAAGCCAACCTCATGCATGGCGTCGCGCAGTTCGTCACGGAACCGAGAGGCCTCCGCCGGGCCTGCGTCCAGACGGGAGAAATCGATTACGGGCAATGTATCGAGTGTCAATGCACTTTGTCCTTTTCATCGAATGTCGCAAGCGTGCGCATTGTCCGTGTAGCTTCAGCCCTGCTGTTTGAGATGCCACACACCGAAACGGTTGCCGTGCGGGTCCAGGAGGTGCGCAAACTCGATCGTGCCGTTGTCAACGAACGGGATGGCCACGCTCGCACCGAGCGACTCGGCCCTGGCGATCGCGGCTTTCACATCGTCGACTTGCACGTAGAAGATTGCCCACGACGTTCCCTCGGGCGAGGACGTGTCCCACAGCCCACCCTGGTCGCCATTCACCATCTGGTAGCTGGCAGGCGAGGACTCACCGAAAGTCCAGTCGAAGAGTGGGCCGTAAAAGGCCCGCGCGCTCTCGGGATCGGGAGAACCGATTTCGAAGTAGTTCACTATGGAGGCCATGACTTTTTCCTTTCCACTTCCGCCGCTGATAGACGAAGGCCGCCCGCGAGACCTGGGGGCGGCCTTCCGAATAGTTACGGCATGATCTTGTAGAGATCGACGACGGTCTCTTCCGGGGGCGACTCGAATCCGCCCTCGATGCCCGCCTGCAGGAGACCCTCTCCTGGGTGGACAGCGGCAATAGACGCCTCGTATTGGTCCTTGGTGCCGCCTGGGAAGAAGTGCACGACTCCGTAGGGCGCGGCTTCCATCTCTGCTCCTTGCTGGTGTGGACGGGTGTGGACATGCCAAGCAATAGACCCCGCTACGCGGGATGTCAATGAGTTTTCATGGGCGGGATCCGAATCCGATATTCAGGTCCAGAATTCGTCTGCCTTGGCCGTGTCCTCGGAGAACTCCCGGCCTTCGACAACCTTTCCGTCGCGGAGTACGAAGGAGATGGCAGTCGCAATGTCCAGCGTTTTTCCATCGCTTTCGGCGCGGCTTTGCTGGAGCCCGATTGTGTGGTTTTCTCCGCCGACGATGTCCTGGACCGTCGCTTGGAAGGTACCTTGGGAGCGCGCCCCGAGCTCGCCGAAATACGCCAGGATCGCGTCGCGTCCTTGCTTCGTCCCGGACAGCACGCCATTTCCAGCTGCGTACCAGACTGCGTCCTCCGCGAACAGCTCGCTGAGTGCCGCCAGATCACCTGTGTTAAAGGCCTCGTATCCCCGCCGGACCAATTCGGCGTTTTCTGTAGCTCCCATGTCGGATACCTCTCCGTCATCCTCGTCGGTCAATGGGACGGCTTAAGGCTATTCCTGGGCAAGGTGCCTGTCGATGGAAAGCTCGAAGTTCGGGAACCACAGTGGCAAGCTTGACCACAAAGACGCCGCACCCACAGGGAGGGTAAAGCCGTGATTGACACCGCTGAGGCCGTTCTTCACGACGGCACGATCATCGCCGTAACCATCCACGGAAACGGACGCGCCCTGATGCTCCCGGCCCGCTTCGCCCCCTATCCCCCGGACGAAGCCGAAACGATGCGCCGCTGGGGCGCTGACCCGGATCTGGGACCCAAGCTGGTGAATGGACTCGCGCGATCCCACCGTGTCGTCGTCGCCGATTATGAAAGCCACCGGATGGGACACCCCGCACCGGACACCCTTACTCCAGGGAATGTCACGGCTGATCTCCTTGCCATCGCCGACGCCGCTGATGCCGGCAGCTTCGCCTACTACGGTTACTCCTGGCTGGCACTCTGCGGGCTGCAACTCGCAATCCGTACCGACCGGCTCTGGGCACTAGTGATGGGCGGATTCCCACCCCTCGATGGGCCTTACGAGAGCATGTTGGCGGTGACCCGGGCAGCACATTCGATGTCCACGCAATCCGCCGACCTGGTTCCTTCACCTAGCCCTGACGTTGAGCCCGGGGACTGGGATTCGGTGCCCGTTCAAACGAACGACGCACAGACCCGTCAATTCGTCACCCTCTACGAAGCCCTTCAGGACTTCGACGATTCCTCCGCCGAAGTCCCGCCGGGCTTGCCCCGACTCGCCTTCGCAGGGGCGGACGACCGGATCGATTACGGCCCGGCATGGGGCAACGTTCACGTAAGGATCGGCGAACCCCTGACGACACACAAGCAAGCCCTCATTGACGCCGGGTGGGATGTCCAAGTGCTCCCTGGCCTCGATCACATCGGGGCGATGCATAGCTCCGTCGTCTTGCCTCTCCTGACGGACTGGCTACGGAAGGTCGGCTAGGCCTGCTTGTATTGACGCCTGCTTGTATTGCCGAGGCTCTTGAGACACATCCGGGCCGGTGGGACGATGAAGCCGTGAATCCCTTCCTCGAATTTGTCGGCCACTACTGGTGGCTGGTCTTTCCGCTGAGCGGATTGGCTGGTGGTTGGGCGCGGTCCTGGTCCAGGGCCAGCGAACGGCGGCACCGCCGTCGGGTGGAGCTCTATCAGCTCCAGAACCGCGCGGCGCAAGCGGAGCAAGCCAGCCAGACGGAAGTCCTGCGGCTGCAAGAGGCACACGACGCCGTGAACCGGCGATGGCTCGAATACGAACTCGACGTCGGAAAACTCATCGATTTTCCGGTCATGTCGGATGTCCGCGAACCGCTCACCGTAGCGTTTCTTCGCGCCAAACGGGAGGCTGACGGCTTGCGTCCGGCAACTCCGGGAGAAATCACGACGGCGGTCCGGCTGGCGGAGTATCGCGCGGCCGTCCGCAGCTTCGAACTGGCGTTCGATGTGGCAGAGCGGGAAGCCAGACGCATCAAGGACAGCAATTTCACCGAGCCCGAGCGCCAGCGGCTGGCGACCGCCAGAAAGCTGCTCAGGATTGCTTCGGATAATGCAGCGACGCCGGCAGAGCGGCAGACAGCGTACAAGCGCGCCCGGCGCGAATTGGACGGTCTGATCGTCCTGCCCGAAGCCACCATCGCAGCGTTGGAGGAGAAGATCGCCGGAATGCTCGACGCGCCAAAGGCTCCGGACTTCCATCAGAGCTGACAGGCGCCGTTCTCAGTGTTTGACACGATGAATGATCACGTACTTGTGATGCTTCCTGTGTCGGGTCTTGGAACGACGTGGAGTCAGTCCTAGAGGGGGTAAACCAAGGGCTTTCCGCTTGGCTGACAACCGAATATTTGCGTAGATCAGAAAAACGAAGAAGCCCAGTGCTGGGATGATCAGCACGAATATCCACGGTAAATTGCCCACGGCGCGCCTCCTATGCTCAGTTTCCGACCGAGCCTGGCGGACGTCAAGATTGCCCGATTCGGTCGTTGTTACCCAACTCCGCTGAGACCAAGGGCTATCCACGGGACCACGCTAGGCGTAGCTTTCTTCTCATCCCGGCAAGTCTGAATTGACCCGCAGCCGGCACCTATCAGGAGGACATCATGGACAACTTTCTCCGTCGCGGCGGACTCGAAGTCCCCGAGCCCGTCCGACGCTTCCTTCAAGGCGAATCCGACCCGTCGCTCCGCATTGAGCAATACCAAGAGGGGGAAACGCTCGTCGTCAGAGTGGATCTGCCGGGAATCGACCCCGAGTCCGACGTCGACATCAGCGTCGCCGACGACACCCTGCATATCGAGGCGCGGCGCGAGGAGGATGCCGAACGCATGGACAAGAAGGGCTACCGGAGCGAGCTCCGCTACGGCGAACGGTCCCGCAGCATTCCGTTGCCCCGCGGAGTGAGCCAGGACGGCATTGTCGCGACGTACGAGGATGGCGTCCTCGAAATCCGTATCCAGGTCCCCGAACAGTCAGAGCCGCAGACCACGAAAATCCGTGTGGTCCGCAAGGGGGGCCGCGAAGCCAACCAGTCTCCGGAGGAGCCAGGGAACTAGCTCAGCCGCGGACGAAAGCCTAAGGGGCCCCGCCCCGCCCGTTTGCTCGCCGCACTTTTTGGAGCCGCGGGGCGGGCCCCTTGTCCTGGGGAGCGGTAGCGTCCAGGGCCGTGGCGGGCATCGCGAGGACAGCGACGACGGTGAGCGCGGCGCTCACAAGCACGGCGAGAAATACTGCTGCAGAGGCAAATACAACTGCCTGCGAGCTCTTCCCGCCACCGGGGCTGCCAGCGTAGATCGCGTTGGCCACGGCTCCGAAAACTGCTACGCCAAGCGAACTGCCGATGGATCGTGCGAAGAGGTTGGTTCCCGTCACGACTCCGCGCTCGTGCCATTCGACGCTGGATTGGGCTGCGATCAGGCTAGGGGTTGCAAGAAGCCCGAGTCCGAGCCCGGCGACAAAGCAGCTGCTTGCGACGAGCACGAGGTTCGGCGTGTATGCCGTGATGGCGAGGGCCGCCGAACCGATGACGGTGACCGTGATCCCGATCAGCGCGGTTGCCCGGAAGCCGATCCGAAGGTAGAAGCGGCCCGACTGCGAGGCGCTGATCGGCCAGCCGATTGTCAGGGCGGCCAGGGATAGGCCCGCAGTGAGTGGCGACACCGAAAGGGCGCCTTGAAGGAAGGTCGGAACGTACGAGGTGAGGCCAAGCACGATTGCTCCGGCCCCGAAGGAGATCAGTGCGGTCGTGGCGAGAAGGCGTCTCGAAACGACCCACGGCGGAAGAACAGGTTCAGCCGCTCGTCTCTCGACCACGACGAAGGCAACTAGCAAAACCGAACCAATGGCGAACACTGCGATGCTGATCGGAGAGTCCCAGGCCCATGCCTGGCCACCTTCCAGGGCGCCGAGGATGGTCAAGGTTAACGTGACCGTGAGAAGAGCGGCTCCAAGATAATCGACGCGGTGCCTTACCCGTTCGATGTTCTCCTGGAACCTTTGAACCAGCATCCACGCAGCCACGATGCAGAGCGGAACGTTGACCAGGAAGATTCCGCGCCAAACTCCAAGCGAGGAGAACACCCCGCCCAGAGTTGGGCCGACAACCGACGACGTCGCCCAGACGCTGGCGAGGTAGCCTTGCACCTTCGCGCGCTCGGCCAGGGTGTAGATATCGCCGGCGATGGTAATGGCCACAGGCAGGACCGCGCCGGCACCCAAGCCCTGCACCACGCGGAAGGCAATGAGCGCAGGCATGCTCCACGCCAACCCGCAAAGGATCGATCCGAACAGGAAGAGTCCAATGCCAGTGAGAATGATCGGCTTCCGACCCGCCATGTCGGAGAGCTTCGCGTAGACCGGAACCGAGACGGCCTGCGCGAGCAGGTAGGCGGAGAAGAGCCACGGGAACGAGGCGAACCCGCCGATTTCATGGACGATCGACGGCACCGCGGTGGCCACGATGGTGGCATCGATCGCGACGAGGCCGCTCGAGAGCATCAGGGCTATGAGTATCGGGCCCCGTTTGGAACGGAAGCCTACGCCGTCACTTTGAGTTGCCATGTTTGGCCTGTCTTTCCCCTAGACCCCGGCGTATCCTAATTACGTTCCCGGCACGGGCCTCGGCCGGCACTATTCTCTGAACCCACTCAGTTAGGCGTCATCCATGGAGATGAACATCAGGGACCACTGGGACATGCTCAGCCCCGAAACGCAGCATTGGCTAACCGACAACCCCGGATGCGTGGTCCTACCGCGAACGATCACGGAAATAATCCATCAGGAAACCGGCATCACTCCGGATGCCGACCGGCACAGCCAAGTCAGCCTCTCTCCCGAGGATCTGAGCTTCATCCTGGCCAAGGCCGAAGGGGGCCCGGTCCGGCCGAAGTGATCGACCCGGTCATTCGTCGCCGTCGTCATCCGCTGGCGCCGGTGGATTTACTGCCCCACGTAGCGGTCCCACTGCCCCGTCCGTGCCGTAGTCGCCTTCGGCGTACTGTCCGATTTCCGACTCCGCTGTACGCCCCGGAACGGCTCCCGCGTCGCCGAGGTCGGCTTCTGCGTAGCGCCCGGATTCCTTGGCCTTCTTACCCAACGGTTCGGGCAAGCCGCCTTGACTACCAGCTGCGCCGTAGTCGCCTTCGCTGTATTGGCCTTCTTCGTCTTCGGAGTGCCGCCCGGGCTCCGTTCCCGTCTTGCCGTAGTCTCCCTCGACGTACCGGCCCCGGAGTTCCGGTTCCTCGGGAGTTCCGCTCTTCTCTTCGTCAGTGGGTTCTTCGACGCCGCTGCTGCTGTCGGTCATGATCTTGCCTTTCCCGCAACCAACTTTGCGTCTCTTCGGCGCCTTCTAAGTCTAGCGAAGGGCTTTGCGGCACAACAGGCGTTGTTAGCCTCTGGAGGCTCTTCGGCTCGTAGCTCTCAAGCTGGACGCTGGCCCTCAGGAGTGCCCGGAGTTCGGACAGGCCTCCGGTAACGGCTCCTGCGGCCCGGGCCTGAACCAGTACGTTCCCGAGCGCCGTGGCTTCCACGGGGCCGGCAACAACCGTCTTGCCAGTGGCATCAGCGGTGAGCTGGCACAGCAGCCTGTTCTGCGAGCCGCCGCCGACGATGTGGATCACCGACGTCTGCTTCCCGGAGAGTTCTTCGGCGCGCGCCAGGGTCCTGGCGTAGGCGGCCGCGAGGCTGTCCAGGATGCAGCGCACGACGGCGGCTGGCCGGTCCGGGAGGACGGCACCGCCGGCGCGCACCGCGGATCGGATGCGGTCCGGCATGTTGTCCGGGGCGATGAACGCCGGGTCGTCGGCGTTGATTTGGGGGCCGCCGGCGGGAAGAGCCGCCGCGGACTCCAGGAGCGGGGTTAGTTCCTGTCGATGCCCTTCGGCGGCCCAGGTGCGTTGGCATTCGCTGAGCAACCACAGGCCACCGACGTTGCGCAGGTACCTGATGGTGCCGTCGACGCCCCGCTCGTTGGTGAAGTTGGCCAAGCGGCTTGCTTCATCGAGGACCGGGCTGTCCAATTCCACACCCACGAGGGACCAGGTGCCGGAGGAAATGTAGGCGAAATCTTCTTGCCGGGCGGGAACGGCTGCCACGGCCGAGGCGGTGTCGTGCGATCCCACGGCAACCACAGCAGTCTCCGCCGGCAACCCTGTCCGGGCCGCGATCTCCGGCAGGAGCGTGCCTGCGGTCTCGCCTGGCTGGATGATGGCCGGGAACAGGTTTTTGGGTAAGCCGAGTGCCTTGAAGAATTCGCTGGCCCACTCCCCCGCGACGGCGTCAAAAAGCCCGGTGGTGGAAGCATTCGTGGCCTCGGTACGGCGTTGCCCGCTCAGCTTGAACGCAATCAAGTCCGGGATGAGCAACGCCTGGACGCCGCGCAGTTCACGTTCAGTGGCGAGCTGGTAGAGCGTATTGAACTGAAGGAACTGCAGTCCGGTGGTGGCATAGAGCCGTGCCGGATCCAGCGCCTTGTGGACGTCCGCGACGGCGGTGCGGCCGCGCTCGTCGCGGTAGCTGAACGGCTGGGTACGCAGGGCACCGGAGGCATCCACGAGTCCGTAGTCGACAGCCCACGTATCGATGCCGATGCTGGTGATCCGCTCCCCGCTTGCGGCGGCCGTTTCAGCGGCCGCCGCAAGTCCCTTGAGCACCTCGTCGAACAGGGCGTCGAAGTCCCAGTGGAGTCCGCCGTCGAGCTCTAGGAGGCCGTTGGGGAAACGGTGCACTGTTTCGAGCGAGACTGATTTTCCGGACGCAGGCCGCCCGCCGGTGACCCGGCCGAGCATGACGCGGCCCGAGGACGCTCCGATATCGACCGCGGCGAAAACGCCGCCGGCATTGGCCTGTCCGTTCATCGCAGGAAGGCCGCTGCGACGCCCGCGTCCACCGGGATGTGCAGGCCCGTGGTGTGCGAGAGTTCGTTGCTGGTGAGCACGGCGGCCGCGTTGGCCACGTGCTCGGGCAGGACTTCGCGCTTGAGCAGGGTGCGCTGGGCGTAGTACTTGCCCAGCTCCTGCTCGTCCACGCCGTAGACGGCGGCGCGCTTGGCGCCCCAACCGCCGGCGAAGATCCCGGAGCCGCGGACCACGCCGTCGGGGTTGATGCCGTTGACGCGGATGCCGTACTCGCCCAGTTCCGCGGCCAGCAGGCGAACCTGGTGGGCCTGGTCTGCCTTGGTGGCGGAGTAGGCGATGTTGTTCGGACCCGCGAACACCGAGTTCTTCGAGGAAATGTAGACGATGTCCCCGCCCATGCCCTGGTCGATCATGACCTTCGCCGCGGCCTTGGAGACCAGGAAGGAGCCCTTGGCCATGACGTTGTGCTGCAGGTCCCAGTCCTTTTCCGTGGTTTCCAGGAGCGGCTTGGAGATGGACAGGCCGGCGTTGTTCACCACCAGGTCCAGTCCGCCGAAGGCGAGGACGGCGGCGTCGATGGCTCCCTGCACCTGGGCTTCGTCGGTGACGTCTGCCTGGATCCCGATGGCGACGTCCGCGCCGCCGAGTTCGGCGGCGACAGCCTGCGCGTTGTCCAGGTTGAGGTCCGCGATGACCACGCAGGCCCCCTCCGCGGCGAGGCGGGTCGCGATCGCCTTGCCGATGCCCGACGCCGCGCCGGTCACCAAGGCGATGCGCGTGGCGTGGGACTTGGGCTTGGGCATCCGTGCGAGCTTGGCTTCCTCGAGGGCCCAGTACTCGATCCGGAACTTCTCGGATTCCTCGATGGGCGCGTAGGAGGAAATAGCCTCGGCGCCGCGCATCACGTTGATCGCGTTCAGGTAGAACTCTCCGGCGACCCGTGCGGTCTGCTTGTCCTTGCCGTAGGAGAACATCCCGACACCGGGGACCAGGACGATGGCAGGGTCCGCGCCGCGCAAGGCCGGGCTGTCTTCCTGGGCATGGCTGTCATAGTAGGCCTGGTAATCCTCGCGGTACGCGGCGTGGAGTTCCTTCAGGCGTGCGATGCTTTCCTCGATGCCGGCGTCGGCGGGCAGGTCCAGGACGAGGGGCTTGACCTTGGTGCGCAGGAAGTGGTCCGGGCAGGAGGTGCCCAGCGCCCCAAGGCGGGGATGCTCGGCGCCTTCGAGGAATTCCAGGACACGCGGATCGTCGCTGAAGTGGCCCACCTGCGGCTTGTCGGCCGACGCGAGGCCGCGGATAGCGGGAGCCAAAGCGGCTGCCTTGGCGCGACGCTCGGCTTCCGGCAGCGCGGCGTAGCCGGGGAGTTTGGCGCCGAAAGGTGCAGCCTTGCCGTTCTCCGCGATGTAGCGTTCGGCCTGCTCGATGATCCAGAGCGAGTTGACTTCGGTTTCCTCGCTCGTTTCGCCCCATGCGGTGATGCCGTGTCCGCCCAGGATGGTGCCGATGGCCTGCAGGTTGGCTTCCTTGACCGCTGCGATGTCCAGTCCCAGCTGGAATCCGGGCCGTCGCCAGGGAACCCACACGACCCTATTACCGAAGATCTTGGACGTCAGCGCTTCGCCGTCCACCGCCGTCGCGATCGCGATGCCCGAGTCCGGGTGCAGGTGGTCCACGTGCGCGGCGTCGACGAGTCCGTGCATGGCGGTATCGATCGAGGGCGCGGCGCCGCCCTTGCCATGCAGGCAGTAATCGAAGGCAGCCACCATGTCGTCTTCGCGCTCGACGCCGGGGTAAACGGACTTGAGTGCCTGCAGCCGGTCCAGGCGCAGCACAGCCAGGTTAGCCGCCTTCAGCGTGCCCAGGTCCCCGCCGGAACCCTTGACCCACAACAGCTCGACGTCCTCCCCGGTGACCGGGTCCGTCTCCGTGCCCTTCGCCGAGGTGTTCCCTCCGGCGAAGTTCGTGTTCCGCTTGTCCGCACCGAGGCGGTTGGAACGGGTGATCAGTTCCTCAACAGTCTTGTTGTTGCTCATGCTCTATGCGCCCCATCCGGCTTGCTGGCCGCCCACGCGGTCCTCGTTGATTTTCTTCTGGTAGCCGCTGGCCTTGAACGCCGTCATCGGATCCGCGGGCAGGCCACGCGATTCGCGCCACTCGGCCAGGACCGGCCGGACATCGGTATAGAAGGCGTCGTTGAAAATGCCGTTGGCGGCCAGGACATCGCCTTCGCGTTGCGCTTCAGTGAGCGCGTCCGTGTCGATGAGCAGCGCGCGGGCCGTCATTTCCTGGACGTTGAGCACGGACCGTATCTGGCCCGGGATCTTCTCCTCCAGGTTGTGGCATTGGTCCAGCATGAGGGCGACGCCGGACTCTTTACCGAATCCGCCGCCGCGGATGACCTCGTGCATGATGCGGAACAACTGGAAAGGATCCGCAGCACCGACGATCAGGTCGTCGTCGGCGTAGAAGCGCGAGTTGAAGTCGAAGGAACCAAGCTTGCCGAGGCGCAACAGCTGCATGACGATGAACTCGATGTTGGTGCCGGGTGCATGGTGGCCGGTGTCCAGGCAGACGAATGCCTTCTCCCCCAGCGCGAGGGTCTGCGCGTAAGAAGTACCCCAGTCCGGAACGTCGGTGTGGTAAAAAGTCGGCTCGAAGAACTTGTATTCCAGCACCAGGCGCTGGGTTTCGCCGAGTCCCGCGTAGATCTCCTGCAGCGATTCCGCGAGGCGGTCCTGGCGGCCGCGCATGTCGTCCTGGCCGGGATAGTTGGTGCCGTCGGCCAGCCAGATCTTCAGGTCCCGGGAGCCGCTGGCATGCATGATCCCGATGCATTCCAGGTGATGATCGATCGCCCGGCGGCGCACAGCTGCGTCAGAGGACGTCAGGGAGCCGTACTTGTACGCGTCGTCCTGGAACGTATTGGAGTTGATGGTCCCCAGCCCGACGCCAAGGTCCTCCGCGTACTCGCGGAGTGCGGAGTAATCGTCCACCTTGTCCCACGGGATGTGCAGTGCCACGGTCGGTGCAAGGCCCGTTAGTTCGTGGACTTTCGCGGCGTCGGCCAGCTTCTCTTGGATGGTCCGCGGGGTGCCGGGCGTGCCGAACACCTTGAATCGCGTGCCCGAGTTGCCGTAGGCCCACGAGGGAACCTCGATGGCCAATTCCCCGAGGCGGCCCAGGGCCGTTTCCGTGGTGTTCATGATTGTTCCTTCTGTTGCCTGTGCGTCGTCTTCGAACAGTGGCGTTCAATTTTTTTCTTGAATCGATTCATTCAAGAACCCACTCACACGGTAGAGCCTGCTTCGGTGGCGTGTCAACAGGCAAACCCCGGGATCGACAGTCGAACCACGTAATATTGATGAAACGGTTTGATTCGATTCATCAATGGGAGGTTCAGCGTGCCAAGCGGCCCGGGAGCAAAGCTGACAGACGTCGCTGCCCTTGCGAGAGTTTCGGTCGGCACAGTGTCGAATGTCCTCAACCGGCCGGACCAAGTGTCGTTCGACAAGAGGACCCGCGTTCTTGCCGCCATCGAGGAGCTGGGATTCGTGCGCAACGAATCAGCCCGCTCGCTGCGGTCCGGATCCACCAGGAGCCTCGGCATGCTGGTGTTGGATGTGCGCAACCCCTTCTTTACAGATGTCGCTTTGGGCGCCGAGAACGTCGCCGAAGACCACAAGCACTCCTTGATCCTGGCCAACAGCGCCGAAGACGCGGGCCGCGAGCAGGCCTATCTGGACCTGTTCGAGCAGCAACGTGTCCAAGGAGTTTTGATCACTCCCTTCGGACAAGTTCTTCAACGGCTCGAAAGAATGCGCGACCGGGGCATCCCCTCAGTGCTCGTCGACAGGCTCGCGAGCACGGATCAGTTCTGCTCGGTCTCAGTGGACGATGTCGCCGGCGGCGCCACTGCCCTGGAGCATCTCCTCAGCGCCGGTGCGGTACGCCCGGCATTCGTCGGCGGCCCCTTCACGCTGCAGCAGGTCGAGGACCGCTACCGGGGCGCAGCCGACGCGGCAGCGCGTGCGGGAGTCCCGCTTCAACTATTCGAAACGCCGGATCTGAAATTCGAGCGCGGGCGCCGGATTGGCGATCTCATGGGGAATCTGCAGCCCGACAAGCGCCCGGACGCCGTGTTTGCCGCCAACGATCAATTGGCCCTGGGGCTCTTGCAATCCTTCGCTGCGAACGGGCTACGCGTGCCCGAGGACATTGCCATCGTCGGTTTCGACGACATCGACTTCGCCTCCCAGTCGAGCATCCCGCTCAGCTCCATCAGTCAGCCGAGGCAGCTGATAGGCGAGCGTGCCGCCCAGCTCCTCTTCGAGGAAATCGACGACGAACCCGGCCACGTGCACAGCCAAGTGGTGTTCACGCCGGAACTCGTGGCGAGGCAGAGCACAGTCCGCCGCTAAGCGGAACCTTTCGAACCTGCCGTTGGCACGAGAGCGCCCTTTTCGGATGAAATGAGCGATATATAGGTCTCCAGTTGGGACCGCAACTGATCCGCCGAGTGGTGTTCCGGCGTCAGTGTGGCCGTGATTTGGGCACCGAGCGCGAACGTCATGATCACGCCAACGATGTCGTCGTCGTTCAGTCCCTCCTTCAGTTCGCCAAGCTCCCTGGCTTCACGGAGCTTGTCGAACAGGGCCTCACGCCATTGCTCCATCGAGGAATCATGCAAGGCGGCCTTCGCCGGGTCCGTCAGTGCGCGCTGCCAGAAGGCGATCGCGATTCGCGCCTCGTTGAGCCTTTCGGCATCGAGCGGCAAAATTTCATGGCAATAGCTGCGCAAGGCAGACAGGCCCCGCTGGCCGGCAGTGGAGTCGCTCATGCGGGTATTCGTCTGGTTGAAGACGTGGCCGAAAGCAAACGTCAAGAGATCGTCCTTTGTAGGGAAATACGGCTTGAGCGCGCCGTTGGCAAAGCCTGCTTCCGTTGCTATCTCGCGCATGGTGGCTCCCTCGATCCCCCTGCTGGCGATGATCCGCCACGTGGCTTCGACAAGTTCCACCCGGCGCTTGTCGTGGTCTACGATCTTCGGCACGCTTTCCCCAAATCTTTTTTTCTACAACCGTTGTGACTCAGATTACACGATGCTATTCTCTACACACATAGAAAATAAATCGCCACTCACAAAGGCCTTCCATGAGCACAACTTCCTCTCCAGAAATCGCCGAAATGGCTGCGTTTGCCGGACTGTCTCCATATGCCTTGACCAGTGCCGAAGACATCACGGCCGTCAGGGGCATTTTGGCCGACGCCGGACTCTTCGACGAATCCATCCGGATCGCCTACCTTGGCCTGCTTGAGCCACCGCGGAATGCGGAGGCTGTGGACCGCAGGTTCAGGGCGTTCCTGCATAGCGTTTCATCCGGTGCGGCACAGGACGTCACGGTCTCTGTGACACATCAGGAAGTCGTCTCCAAGGTCGAACTCGACACCTCTGTGACGGGCGAGCTTCCCGTCATCGAAGAAGAATTCGAGGTGGTTGAAGAGATCCTCGCCCAGGACGAGCGATGGCTCAAGGCCTTGGCCGACCGGAATCTCGATGTCAGCAAAGTCAGGGTCGCTCCCCTGTCAGCCGGGGTCTTCGAGTACCCGGAAGAGAAAGGCCGCCGGATTCTGCGCGGCTTGGCTTTCGTCCAGCAATTCCCCGAGGACAGCGCCTGGGCGCATCCCGTGGATGGGCTGGTCGCCTACGTCGACGTCGTGAGCAAGACCGTCGACCAGGTCCTGGATTTCGGGGCCGTCCCGGTGCCGGCAGAACACGGCAATTTTACGGACCCTGAGCTGACCGGAGCGATGCGCACCACCCAGAAGCCGATCCACATCACCCAGCCGGAAGGTCCGAGCTTCACGGTCCACAATGGAAACCACGTCGAGTGGGAGAAGTGGAGCCTGGACATCGGCTTCGATGTGCGGGAAGGCGTAGTCCTCCACAATGTAGCGTTCGACGACGGCGATCGCCGTCGCAGCATCCTCAAGCGCGCCTCGATCGCCGAAATGGTGGTCCCGTACGGCGACCCCTCCCCCGTGCGCTCCTGGCAGAACTACTTCGATACCGGCGAATACCTGGTGGGCCAATACGCCAACTCGCTTGAGCTCGGCTGCGATTGCCTCGGCGAGATCACCTACCTCAGCCCGGTAGTCAGCGATTCGTTCGGCCGGCCACGGGAAATCCGCAACGGAATCTGCATGCACGAAGAGGATTGGAGCATCCTCGCCAAGCACAGCGACCTCTGGAGCGGAGTGAACTACACGCGCCGGAACCGCAGGCTCGTCATCAGTTTCTTCACCACCATCGGCAACTACGACTACGGCTTCTACTGGTACCTCTACCTCGACGGCACCATCGAGTTCGAAGCCAAGGCCACCGGCGTCGTCTTCACGAGCGCCTACCCCGGAAAAGGCTACCCGTACGCCTCGGAGCTCGCCCCCGGCCTTGGGGCACCCTTCCACCAGCACCTTTTCAGTGCCCGCCTGGACTTCGCCATCGACGGCCTGAGCAACAGGGTCGAGGAAGAGGACGCCGTTCGCGTACCCATGGGAGAAGGCAACGAGCGCGGCAACGCCTTCGCGCGCCGTCGGACTGTGCTCAAGAGCGAATCGGAGGCTGTGCGGGAGTCCGACATGGCGGCTGGACGGGCCTGGATCATTTCCAATCCCGAATCACTCAACCGCCTGGGCGACCCTGTGGGGTACAAACTCCATGGACAAGGGCACCCCATGCTCCTGGCCGACCCCGAATCTTCCATCGCCCAACGTGCAGCCTTCGCTACGAAGGACCTGTGGGTGACACGCTACGACGAGAATGAGCGCTACCCCAGCGGCGACTTCGTCAACCAGCACTGCGGAGGAGCCGGATTGCCGTCCTACATTGCCCGCAACCGGGACATCGACGGACAAGACATCGTCGTGTGGCACACCTTCGGGCTGACACACTTCCCCCGCCCCGAGGACTGGCCGATCATGCCCGTCGACACGGTGGGATTCAAACTGCGCCCCGAAGGCTTCTTCGATCGGAGCCCCGTCCTCGACGTCCCGCCGTCGAAACCCGCCGAAGGCGGCCACTGCCACATGGAGGCCCAGAAATGAGTTTAACAACCGGGAAAGAAACCACTGAGGTGGGCCACACGCACCACCATCGACGCCGCCTCGGCGTCCCCGCGGTGACTTTCATGATCATCGCCGCGTCGGCTCCGCTCACCGTCCTCGCCGGCGGGGTCACGACGACGTTTGCCGTCACCGGGGTCACCGGCGTGCCGCTGTCCTTCCTGCTGCTCGGCGGAACCCTCGCCGTGTTCGCCGTCGGCTACGCGGCAATGAGCCGATACGTCGTCAACGCCGGCGCCTTCTATTCCTACGTGGCGCAGGGTATCTCCCGGCCGGTCGGCGTCGGGGTTTCCATGGTGGCTTTGATGGCCTACAACCTGATGCAAGTCGGCATCTATGGCCTCTTCGGCTTCACTGTCTCGAGCCTGATCAACGAACGCTTCGGCGCCACTGTCCCGTGGTGGATTCCGGTTCTGGTCTGCATCGCCGTCGTCGCATTCCTCGGCGTGAACCGGGTGGACCTGTCGGCGAAGGTCCTCGGAGTGCTCGTCGGCCTGGAGTTCCTCGTGGTGATCGTCTACGACGTCGTGTCCTTCGTCGTGGCACCCGAGGGAGTCAGCGGAGCGCCGCTCACTCCGCAGAGCCTGTTTGTACCGGGCGTAGGGGCGGTCCTCTCCTTCGGCATCGCGGCGTTCATGGGGTTCGAGTCGGCCGCGATCTACAGCGAGGAAAGCAAGGACCCGAAGCACACCGTCGCCCGGGCCACATACACCGCCGTCGCCATCATCGCCGTGTTCTACGCTGTTTCCTCCTGGGCCATGGCCGTTGGCACAGGACCGTCCGCGGTGGTCGACGCTTCCGCAAAACAAGGACCGGACCTGATGTTCGGCTTCCTCAGTGACCACGCCGGTGTACTTCTCGCCGACCTGGCCCGCCTGCTTTTCGTCACCAGCCTGTTCGCAGCCCTCGTCAGCTTCCACAATGCCGCAGCGCGTTACTTCTTCTCCCTCGGCCGGGAGCAAGTCCTTCCCCGAAAGCTGGGTGCTGTACGGCGGCACAGCGGCGCCCCCTACGCCGGGTCGATCGCCCAGACGGTGATCGCCGTCGTGGTCACAGTAGCGTTCGCCATTGCGGGGACCGGATCGTCGCTGGGTGATCTCTACCCTGTCCTGACCATGTTCACGTGGCTGACGAACGACGGCGCGATGGGACTTGTCCTCTTGATGACCGTTGTTTCGCTGGCCGTCATTGGATTCTTCCGCAAGAACAGGCATGACGCCGGAATCTGGACCCGCGTGATCGCCCCTGCCCTGGGGTTCGTGCTCTTGGCGGCGATCTTCGTTCTGATCGTGGTCAACTTCAACGTGCTGCTGGGCCAAAACGAGACCAACGCCCTGACATTCATCCTGCCGGCCACGATCATAGTGCCCGGATTGGTGGGGGTCGCTTGGGCATTCCGGCTCCGCCGGAGCAACCCCGCCGTGTATCGGCGGATCGGACACGGCGAAGAGGGGCCGGCGGCCGTCCACCTCGGGGACGACGAAGACTTGTAGCGCCGGGACTGATGATCGGTGAACAACATGCACACAATCCTTTCGATGGTCATGCTGGCCTGCTGCGCCTTGGGGATCTGGAGCCCGATGCGCGAAGGCCTGTTCAGGAACCTCAGCCAGTGGGGACCGATGGCACTCATGCTGGTGGCGATGGCGGATACGACCGTCGGGCCGGGCATTGTTCCGGGCGTCGTGTGGGGCCTGCTGCTGCTTCTCACTTCACCGTTACCGCTCGTGCTCCTGCCCAAGGATCGGCGCGGCGGCATGGAAATACACCGCTCCTTGTCCATGGTGGCCATGTTCGCCATCCTCGTCACGACCCTTCCCTCCGCCGCCTCATCGAGTTCAGTACACCCAACACACGGGCATTCAGGACTTGGCGGAGCGAACCCGGTCCTGGCAGTTGCCCTCGCGGCATCGGTCATCGCCTACTCGATCGTCTTGGCGGCCCGAGCGCTTCGACGAAACGGCCGTGGACACGGTCGTCACCCGTCCGCATCGCTTGAGGCCATCTCTTCGGCTGGCGCCTTGGGCGCAATGATCCTGATGGCCGTCTGACCCCAAGTACCTTGTCCTTCGAAACCAATACCAACTCAGAGTGGAGTAAACCCTTGGAAAGCTACGACGCCCTCCTGGCTTCAATCACCCCGACCACCGGCGAAACCCGGACCATCCTCGACCCTGCCACCGGCACCGCTGTCGGCGAGGCTCCCGTTCACACCGTCGAGGACCTTGAACGCGCCATCGCCGCCGCCCAAGCGGCCCAGCCTGCGTGGGCTGCGCTGGGCCACGACGCCCGGTCCGCCGCGCTCCTCAAGGCCGCCGACGCCGTCGAACGCTCCGCCGAAGAACTCGCCCACCTGCTCTCCCGCGAGCAAGGCAAGCCGCTCAACGGCCCCAACGCCCGCTTCGAAGTCGGCGCCTGCGCCGCCTGGCTGCGCGCCACCGCCGGCACGCCCCTGGACCCGGAAACCGTGGTGGACGACGGCGAAACCCGCGCCGAACTGCACTACCGGCCCATCGGCGTCGTCGGCGCCATCGGCCCCTGGAACTGGCCCATGATGATCACCATCTGGCAGATTGCCCCCGCCCTGCGCATGGGCAACGCCGTCGTCGTCAAACCCTCCGAATACACACCCCTGTCCGTCCTCGCCCTGGCGGCCGTTATCAACGAAGAACTCCCCGAAGGCCTCCTGACCGTGGTGTCCGGCGGCCGCGACGTAGGCGCACGGCTGGCCGAACACCGCGCGATCGGCAAGGTCATGTTCACCGGCTCCACCGCCACCGGCAAGGCGATCATCCGCTCCAGCGCGGACACGGTCAAGCGCCTCACCCTCGAACTCGGCGGGAACGACGCCGGCATCGTCCTGCCCGACGCCGACCCCAAGGCCATCGCCGAAGGCCTCTTCTGGGGCGCCTTCATCAACACCGGCCAGACCTGCGCCGCGCTCAAGCGCCTCTACGTCCATGACTCCCTCTATGAGGCAGTGTGCTCCGAGCTCACCGCCGTTGCCGCCGCGATGCCCATGGGGGTTGGCCTGGACGAGGCGAACGTGCTGGGCCCGCTTCAGAACCGGGCGCAGTACGACATCGTCGCCCGCCTCGTGGACGCCGCCCGCGATTCCGGCGCCCGGATCCTGCTCGGCGGCAACCCCGACGACGGCCAGCCCGGCTACTTCTACCCCACCACCCTCGTGGCCGACATCGACAACGACAACCCGCTCGTGGCCGAGGAACAGTTCGGCCCGGCCCTGCCCATCATCCGCTACAGCACGGTCGACGAGGCCATCGCCAAGGCGAACGCGCTCGACGTCGGACTCGGCGCCTCCGTCTGGTCCTCCGATCCCGCGGGCGCCCGCGATGTCGCCGCGCGGCTCGAGGCCGGCACGGTCTGGATCAACAAGCACGGCGCCGTCGACCCGCGTATCCCCTTCGGCGGCGCCAAGCAATCCGGCTACGGCCTCGAATTCGGCGTCGAAGGCCTCAAAGCCCTCGGCGTGCCGCAGATCATCAACGGGTAGGCCAGACCCAACTGGATCGCAGTTGTTGTCGTTTTGAGGCCCCAGAACGACAACAACTGTCAGCCAGTTGGGGTTTTGCGGCGTCGCCTTTGAATCTCGACGTAGGCAGTGACAAGGAGCAGGACAATCACGGCGAGGGCCAAAACGGCAGCGCCGGGAACCGCAGCGCTCACCGGTATGAGCAAGATGGCGATCACCACTGTGGGCACAGCCCATGGCAGTACTGCGCGCAGAGGCTGACCGTAGCGAAGCGACACGATCGCATTGCACGCATAGAAGAGGGCCAGGCCTCCGCCGAGCGAAATCCCGGAACCGAGCGGCAAGTGCTCGAAGGGTGCTGGAATGGCGGGGGGGGGGGGCCCCCCCCCCCCCCCCCCCCCCCCCCCCGCCCCCACCACCAGAAGGAACGGCATGAACAAGGTGGTCTGAAGTATCCCGGCAAAATCGGACCGGGCTTGTAAGCGCTCGAGCCCCGCGGCGATGGTCCCGGTGCCGTACTGGAAGAACGCCCAGCCGAGCAAGGCAACAACGAGGAATCCTAGCCCGCCGACCAGTCCGGCGCCCGGCCCCCAATCATTAGACACCTCAGTAACGATCGTGAATATGGACTCGCCGAGGACAATGATGACGAACAAACCAAGCCGCTCGGAAGCGTGCTCGATGTTGATGCCACCGATGCCCCGGTCAGGCCAAAGTCGGGCGCTAACCGCCACCATGCCAACCTCGACGACGATCGCGGCAGCCCACAGAATGACAGCGATGTGGAGCGGCAAGGAGGCCGAGATGAGCCAGAGGACGGCCGTGCCGCCGTTGTAGATCCAAATGCGCCACGGAGTTTCGGAGGAATTTTCGCGGTGCTGGTACAGCCACAAGATCAGCAGGACAAGGCGTATGGCGGCATTGGCCAGCGAAAAGGCCCAGGCCCGTTCGCCAAAGGCCCCGGGCGCCGCGGCGGCCATGACGCTCGCCGCTGCCATGGCAGCGAGCATCGCGATGCCGAGCGCCCGGGACGACAAACCGGGCAGCAGGTTGACGACGGAAACAATGTTCACCCAAGCCCACCACGCCGGAAAGAAAAGCAGGACGAAGGTACCGAATTCTGCCCATCCAGGATCGCCGTGGAGACCCCGCGCAAGTTGCCCGACGAAGGCCACAAAGACGAGGCCGAAGAACAGTTCCATCCAGTGCACGCGGCGAGGGTCACGGGCCACCTTACTTGCCTTTGAAAGTGAGCGTGTCGGTGCCGCTCTTCCAGTTGAGCGTGCCTTGGCTGAATGACATTTCAATAGGCCTGTTCAGGAAATCCACAAACCACTGTTGCTGCGTCCCGGCATCGCTGATGCACCCCATGGCGCCGATCCCAAGTTCCCCCACTACCAAGGTGTTCCCCGTGATTGTGGCCGGTCCGCTGACCGGGGAGCAGGGAGTTTTCGCGGTGACGTAGAGGGAGCCATTCACGGAACTCAATTGCACCGTGAGTCCCCCTGATGCCGCCCAGGGCAGCTCAACGCCGTCGGCTGTTCCGGCGATACTGACGTACGCCCGGCAGGGAGCCGATGGCAGGAATGCTGCGCAAGTCTCCCGCGGAGGCGTAGTCGTCACGCGGGACGCGCGGACGGTCTCAGGAGGCGTGGGTCCGGCTGTTCCCTGCTCGCGCCCTTGCGTGGACGCACACGAAGTCATGGCCGTTCCAATGAGAAGCAGGAGAATCAGCTTTCGTTGCAAACAACTTTTGCGCTTCATTGTGCCCCCCTGGTAGATGAACGCTTCAGCGGTGCCCCGCGGCTGTCAGGAGTCTATGCCCGGGCTGAGGCAAAAGGCCCGCCATTACTCCAGTTCCTCTCGCTGCGCCTCTGCGACGGCACCCACAAGGCCTGAGATAATGGCATTTGTAATGCATGAATACGCTTTGCAAACAGCGTCCTACGGGCAGGAAAAGTTGGGGGCAAGTAAAGGCAATGGATTCGGAACCCGCACAGCCAGAGGTCAACCCGCGATTCAGCAACACCCGGAAACAGAATACCGAGCTTGCTATCCAACAACTCCGGGACGGCGGGTTCACCACCATTCAGATAGATGAATTCGTCGAGACGCTGCACCGTATGGAGGCCGACGAGTCGATACTAGCGCCCCTGACAAATGCCCTGTTCGCCATGAACGTCTCAGTCCAGTGGCTGATGTAGCGACGATTCTCCCCCTCACCTGCCTCCCGTCTCCTGGACGGCACTGAACCTCGGCTGACTTTGTTGAATTGCTCAGAAGCCAAGCGACATCCCGGTCCGAAGACCGGGATGTCGCGCTTCTTTGCAGCACTGCGGACTGAACCTCTTTTGGCGGCCGCCGCCTGGTGGGACGATTTTGATATGAGCGAAAACGAAGACCAAAAGCTCGCGTCCCCGGCTACCGGCCATTACCTTCCCAGGGAAAAAGGCATTCCCGCGGAGGAATATGAACACCCGACCACTCACCAGATGCGCATCATAGGTCAGCGGCGGACCGAAGCGGAAGCCAAGCTTGAGCGGCAACAGCGCGAGGCTCGGAGCAAATTCCACGAATAAGGAGACCGCTTAGGCAGCCGGCGCCGAGTCGCAGTCTTCGCCTGGTGCCCGCCTGGTGACTGGAACTCTCGGACGTTCAGTGGGCCAAGACGTGAGCCGAGACCAGGGACCCGATCGTGCGTCCAACGCAGCGAGCGGAAGCACGCTGTGGATAATGTAGTCGCACGCCGCCGGGCCTATCATCACCAGATCCTCGCACAGCTCTCCGCGGTGTCCGGGAGCGATGCCGGCCGCCCGAAGGCTGGCCCTAAACGTCCTGGCTCTCACGGGTTCCGCAGCTTTAAGTCCGCACCAGCTGATGTACAGACCGTACAGTTCTTCGAAGCTGAGGCCGTCCTCTCCGGAATTCCGGGAGACGCACTCATTGAGGAAATTATCCAGCGGTACTTTCGTCATCGTTGCCCCCTGCGCCTTGGCAGCTCAACGGCTGCGTTTCCATAGCTACAGCTAACAATGTGATCCAAAACAAGGAACCTACCTGAATACACAGAAACTTAAGGGCGTCGGTTGCCCTTGTCAACTAGATATTCAGGCTTGATGGCGCGGCAGGACCGCATCCCGCCCATGGGGGTATGGGCTTCCCTCGGCGAGCCGGAATTCCTCGCCGTTCACAGTCCGCCGGCGAGTTTGTAGTAGGCGGCGTTCCAGGCCAGTTCCTTCTTGAACTGTTTGATGGTGGTGCCGTCGTCGATGGTGAGCAGTTCGGTCCGGGCGATCTCGGAGAAATCCTCAAGCACGTCCATGCCCACCTGCGTGGAGAGCACGGTGTGGTGGGCGGCGCCCGCGGTGAGCCACGCGGCGGCGGAGGTGGCGAAGTCGGGCTTGGGCTCCCACAGGGCCCGGGCGACGGGGAGGTTGGGCAGCGGTTCTGGGAGGTCGACGACGTCGACGGCGTTCGCGACGAGGCGGAAGCGGTCGCGCATGTCTGAGAGTGCGACGACGACTCCGGGCCCGGCGTCGGTGTCGAAGACCATGCGGACGGGGTCTTCCTTGCCGCCGATGCCCAGCGGGTGGATTTCCACGCGCGGCGTGGCCGCGGTCAGGGAGGGGCAGACCTCGAGCATGTGCGCGCCGAGGATCTTCTCCTGCCCCGGGGTCAAGTGGTAGGTGTAGTCCTCCATGAGGGAAGCGCCGCCCGGCAGCCCGGCGCCCATGACCTTCGCGGCCCGGACCAGGATCGCGGTCTTCCAGTCGCCTTCGGCGCCGAAGCCGTAGCCGTCGGCCATGAGCCGCTGCACGGCCATCCCGGGAAGCTGCCGCAGCGCGCCCAGGTCCTCGAACGACGTCGTGAACGCGGCCGAGCCGTTCGCTTCCAGGAAGGACCGCAGACCGAGTTCGATCCGGGCGCTGTAGCGCAGCGAGTCGTGCCGGGCACCGCCGGCGCTCAGTTCGGGGGCGACCTCGTAGAGGCGCTCGTACTCCGCGACCAAAGCGTCGACGTCGGACTCCGGCGCGCCGTGGACGGCGTCAGCGAGTTCGTTCACGGACCAGGTGTTGACCGAGACGCCGAAGCGCAGCTCGGCTTCGGTCTTGTCCCCTTCGGTGACGGCGACGTTGCGCATGTTGTCCCCGAAACGGGTCAGCTTCAGGGACCTGACGGCGGCCCAGCCCGCCGCGGCGCGCTGCCAGGCACCCACCTGGCGCGTGACCTCGGGGTTGGAGACGTGCCCGACGACCGTCTTGCGCGGCACGCCGAGGCGGGACTGGATGTAGCCGAATTCGCGGTCGCCGTGGGCCGCCTGGTTCAGGTTCATGAAATCGAAGTCGATGTCCGCCCACGGCAACTCGACGTTGGCCTGGGTGTGCAGGTGCAAGAGGGGCTTGCGGAGCAGGTCCAGGCCCTGGATCCACATTTTGGCGGGGCTGAAGGTGTGCATCCAGGCGGTCACGCCGATCACGGCGTCATCGGAGTTCGCCTCGAGCGCGGTGCGGCGGATCGCGTCCGCATCCGTCAGCACGGGCTTCCAAACGAGCTTGACGGGAACAGCGGAGGACGCGTTCAGAGCGGCGGCGATCTCCTGCGACTGGGCGGCGACCTGCTTCAGGACGTCCTCGCCGTAAAGGTGCTGGCTGCCGGTCAGGAACCAGACTTCGTAGTGGTCGAGGGAGGTGTTGTTGGCGATGGGCATGGGTTTCTCCTTGAAAAGTTCATTGGTGCCGCTGGTCAGCGGCCGTACACGTTCTGGTAGCGGTCGTAGAGGGACTCGATCTGGCCGGCGTCGATGGGAAGCGGCTCACCGAGCTGCCGGGAAATATGGACCGTACGGGCCACTTCCTCGCACATCACAGCGGCCTTGACGGCGGAGCGGGCATCCTTGCCGATGGTGAACGGGCCGTGGTTCTGCATGAGCACCGCCGGTGAATGGGAGGCACGGAGCGTGTCAACAATGCCGCGGCCGATCGAATCGTCCCCGATCAGCGCGAACGGGCCCACCGGGATGGTGCCGCCGAATTCGTCCCCCATCATGGTCAGCACGCACGGGATCGGCTCCCCGCGCGCGGCCCAGGCCGTGGCGTAGGTGGAGTGCGTGTGGACGACGCCGCCGACGTCGGGCATGTTCCGGTAAACATAGGCGTGGGCGGCGGTGTCCGACGACGGCGACAGCGTCGGGTTGCCCCATTCACCGTCGATATCGCCCGCCACGGGAACCCCATGGAGGTTGGTGACCACCATGGACCCGGGCGTCAGCGCATCGTAGGGAACCCCGGACGGTTTGATCACCATCAGCTCATGGCCGGGGACGCGCGCAGAGACATTGCCCGCGGTCCAGACCACGAGTTCGTACCGTGTCAGTTCCGTGTGCAGCGCGCAGACCTCCCTGCGGATCCGCACGATGGCTTCAACGGTGTTTACCGTCGTCGCGCTCATGCGGATGCACCAACGGCAAGGAGTGTTTTGCTGGCATTGCGTTGGATTTTCTTGAGCCGGTGCATGACCTCGTTTGCTCCCCTGCCGAAGTAATCGTGGAGGGTGCGGTATTCGCGGAAGAGTTCCTCGTAGGCGGCGACGTTTTCCGGGATCGGCGTGTAGACCGCGCCCGGTTCGGATCCCATGGCGGCGGCGGCCTCCCGGATGTCCGGATACTCCCCCGCGGCGACGGCGGCGTGGATGGCCGAACCCAACGCGGGGCCCTGGGAGGAGCCGATCGTCGAGAGCTGCAGGCCGGTGATGTCGGCGTAGATCTGCATTAGCAGCGTGTTCTTCAGGAGCCCTCCGGCCACGATGAATTCCTTCACCGGGACGCCCGAGTCGCGGAAAGCGTCCACGATGGTGCGGGTGCCGAAGGCCGTGGCCTCCAGCAGCGCCCGGTAGATGTCCTCCGGGCGCGTTGCCAACGTCTGGCCGACCATAACACCGGAGAGTTCGTGGTCCACCAGGACGGAGCGGTTGCCCGAGTGCCAGTCCAGGGCGATCAGCCCGTGTTCGCCGATCTTCTGGGTGGCGGCGAGTTCGGTGAGGTATTCGTGGATGCCCAGGCCTGCCGCCTCGGCAGTTGCGTGGTATTCGGGCGGGACGCCGTACCGGGTGAACCAGCCGAAGATGTCGCCGACCCCGGACTGGCCGGCTTCGTAGCCCCAGAGCCCGTCCACGATCCCGCCGTCGACCACCCCGCACATGCCCGGCACTTCGCGCAGGACCTCGGCGTTCATGACGTGGCAGGTGGAGGTGCCCATGATCGCGACGAGCTGTCCCGGTTCGACGGCCCGGGCCGCCGGGGCCGTGACGTGGGCGTCCACGTTCCCGACGGCGGCGGCGATGCCCTCCGGCAGGCCCGTCCACGCGGCCGCTTCGGCCGTCAGGTAACCGGCGGCATCGCCCAGCCGGCCGATCGTGTGTTCGAGCTTGCTGCTGACGAAGTCCTTGAAGTCCGGGTTCAGGGCGGCGAGGAACTCCTCGGACGGGTATGCGCCGTCCTGGTAGATGCCCTTGTACCCTGCGGTGCAGGCATTGCGGACGTAGTTTCCGCACAGTTGCCAGACGATCCAGTCCGCGGCCTCGACCCAGTGGTCCATCGCGGCGTACGCGTCCGGGTCCTCCTCCAGGAGCTGGAGGCCCTTGGCGAACTCCCATTCGGAAGAAATGAGCCCGCCGTAGCGCGGCAGCCACGACTCACCCCGCTCGGCGGCGAGTGCATTGATGCGGTCCGCCTGGCCTTGGGCCGCGTGATGGCGCCACAGTTTGACGTAGGCGTGCGGCCGGTTGGCGAAGCCGGGGAGTTCGCTCAGCGGGGTGCCGGCTGCCGTGACCGGCACCATGGTGCAGGCCGTGAAGTCGGTCGCGATCCCGACGACGGCGGCCGGATCGATCCCGGCCTCGCGCACCGCTGCGGGAACCGCGTGACGCAACACGTCCCTGTAGTCTTCGGGCACCTGCAGCGCCCATTCCCCCGGAATCCGGGCAGCCGTTCCATCAGGTACATCCGCCAGATCGGCCGGCAAAGCCCCGGTGATGACCGCGTGCGGATAGTCGAACACGCCGCTGCCCAGTTCCTTGCCGTCCCGGACCCGCACCACCACGGCCCGGCCCGAGAGCGTGCCGTAGTCCACGCCGATGACATAGTGTTCGTTGCCGTCCGCTGCGACGTCCATGAAAAATCCTCCAATAACCAGCCCGCAGCCTTGCGGACTGGTTCAATTGTGAGCGCTAACAATTCCGGCGTCAAGGTGTGGTCGTCAAGGGCCGGCTGGCCCGCGTGAATCAAAAGGTGCTCAGGCGCGGGCGGAAGTGCTTCGGCGGACCACCAGCTCAGGCTCCACTACGGTGGTGCCGATGTTTTCCCCGTCCTCGATGCCGCTCAGCATGAGGTCCATGCAGCGCCGCCCGAGTTCTTCGAAGTCCTGGCGCACCGTGGTCAACGGCGGCGTGAAATAGCCCGATTCGGGCTGGTCATCGAAACCCACCACTGAAACGTCCTCAGGCACCCGGACGCCGGCCTCGTTGAACGCACGCAGCAGGCCCAAGGCCATCTGGTCATTCCCTACAAAAAGCGCAGTGGCAGTCTTTTCGCCGGCGAGCTTCCTGCCGATGTCGTATCCGCTGCCCGCGCTCCAGTCCCCCTCCACGAGCAAGTCATCCTCAAGCCCGGCAGCGCGCAGGGCCGCGCTCCACCCTTCGGCCCTGGCCACACCGTCGATCCAGTCCTGCGGGCCGGCCACGTGCCCGATCCGGCGATGTCCCTGCTCAATCAGATGCCTGACGGCCAATTCCGCGCCGCGCCTCTGGTCCACCATGGCTCCCCCCACGGAAGCTCCGCCCAAAGAACCCACGGCCACCACGGGAACCCCGGGGTTCACTTCGGCCAACGCCAGCAGGGTTTCCGAATGCGGCACGATCACCACGATCCCGTCCACGGACTGGTCCAGGAAATGCCGGACCGCATCAAGAATCGCCTCCCGGCTGACCGCCCTCAAAGCTGCGATGCTGACGAAATACCCGGCATCCTTCGCGGCCTGTTCAACCCCTAGCAGCGTATTTGCCGGGCCGTATTGCGCCAGCTCGCTTGCCAAGACGCCGATGGTCTGTGAACGGCGGGTCACGAGGCTCCGCGCAGCAGTATTGCGCCGGTAGCCCAGCTCGGCGATGGCCGCCTCGACGCGCTCCCGGGTGCCCTTGCTGACGTTGGGGTGGTCGTTGATCACCCGGGACACAGTCTGGTGCGAGACTCCCGCCCGTTCCGCCACGTCCTCAAGCCGTGGCAAGCGCCCGCTGGTATTTGTCATGGAGCTATTCTGCTCGACGCGGAGGTCAAGCGGCGAGCTGCCGCGCCTCACCCGGCTGAGCTACCGGTCAGTACAAGACCACGGTCATGCCGGGGATAGACTCGATCCAAGCCCACCAACCACCATTTGAGGAGCCCCATGCGCGCCACCATCATCCACGGCCCAGGCGACATCCGCGTTGAAGACCGTAACTACCCCACGGTCCAGCTGCCCACAGACGTCATTGTCAAAGTCACCGCCTCCTGCGTCTGCGGATCGGACCTGTGGCCGTACCGCGGCGTGAAGCCTACTCACCAGCCTTCGGCCATCGGACATGAATTCATCGGCACGGTGGAAAGCAAGGGCGACGACATCACAGCCTTGGCGGTCGGCGACTTCGTCATCGCTCCCTTCCTGGTCAGCTGCGGCGCCTGCCCGCAATGCTTGAACGGCGTCACGGTGGCCTGCGATCATTTGGCAGGTTGGGGCGGCAAAGATGACAGCGGGCACGCGATCGACGGCGGCCAGGGCCAGGCCGTGCGGGTACCACTCGCAGAGTCCACCCTCGTCAAAGTTCCTGGGGTCACGGAACCCGACGACGCTCTCCGGGCGAGCTTGCTGACGCTCTCCGACGTGATGGCGACCGGCCACCACGCCGCCCTTGCGGCGAAGGTCGGCCCCGGCAGGACCGTCGTCGTCGTCGGCGACGGCGCAGTGGGGCTCTGCGGCGTGCTCGCAGCGAAGCGGCTCGGAGCCGAACGAATCATCGCGATGTCCCGGCACGCCGACCGCCAGGCGATTGCCCTCGAGTTCGGGGCCACGGACATCGTCGCCGAGCGTGGCGGCGACGGCGTAGCCAAGGTCCGCGAGTTGCTTGGAGGCGTTTTGGCCGACTCCGTCCTGGAGTGCGTCGGGACCAAGGAGTCCATGGATCAGGCACTGCACAGCGTCCGCCCGGGCGGCGCCCTCGGCTTTGTTGGTGTCCCGACGGGCGGAGCCGAAGCCCCGCTGCGCTACTTGTTCGACACGAACATTTCGATTGCCGGCGGAATGGCTCCGGCCCGCACGTACATCCCGGAACTGCTCGCGGACGTGCTTGACGGCAAGATCAATCCGGGCCGGGTCTTCGACACCGTGATGCCGCTCGAGGAAGCGCCCGAGGCCTACCGCGCCATGGACGAACGGCGCTCCATCAAGGTCCTGCTCACCCCCTGAGGGCACGGACTGAACCCGGAGATTCAGGCCGGATGGGTGGACTGTGGCGTGGGCGCGGGAACGGCGAGAGAATCCATATAGGAAGCCTGGCCTGAACCCAAAGGAGTGAACAAAATGATCACTGGTGCCGAAGCGCGCCCGGTGGTTAATCACGAGGGGTATTTGCCCATCGAGGATCATGGACTTATCGGCGACGGGTCCACGTGCGCTTTGGTGGGGCGCGACGGGGCAATTACCTGGCTTTGCCTGCCGGAATTCGACAGTCCCCCGTTCCTGGCCGGGATCCTTGACGCGGATTCGGGCGGCCGTTTTGAAATAGCCACTGTCCATACTCTGGCATCTTCCCAGCGCTACACCGAGGATTCCTGCGTGCTGGTCACGTCCCTTGTGTCCGATCGTGGCGTGCTGCAGGTGACGGACGGACTCACGCTGCGTGCGAACGCCGGCTCCACCGCGCAGAATCAGCGCTAGCTGCGAGGCAACCCGATGCGTGCATGGTGGGTCCGGGAACCAGGCTCGATTGAATCCCGGCCGCTTTTTTGGGGCGAACGGCCCGATCCGCAACCGGGGCGGCGGGAGCTCCTGGTCGGCGTCCGAACGTGTGGTGTCTGCCGCACGGATCTGCATCTGGCCGAGGGCGATCTCGCACCTCGCAGGCCGAACGTTGTACCCGGCCACGAAGCGGTGGGAATAGTCAGCGAAACCGGTGAAGGGTGTGTGAGGTTCCGGCGCGGTGACAGGGTCGGAGTGGCCTGGCTAGGGGGAACCTGCGGGAGCTGCCAGTATTGCCGCCGTGGCGACGAGAATCTCTGCCTCTCCCCCACCTTCACCGGATGGGACAGGGACGGCGGCTATGCCGAACAACTCACGGTGTCGGAGGATTTCGCCTACGCCATCCCGCAGCAATTTTCGGACGAGCAGGCGGCCCCTCTATTGTGCTCCGGCATCATCGGGTACCGGGCGCTCAAACGGGCCGAGCTTCCGCCAGGTGGCCGGCTGGGCATCTATGGTTTCGGAGGATCTGCCCATCTCACGGCGCAGATGGCGCGCCACCAGGGGGCCGAGGTCTACGTGATGACCCGTTCGGAGGCGGCCCGCGAACTGGCGCGTGAACTGGGCGCCGTGTTTGTGGGAGACGCGTACGATTCCCCGCCGGACCGGCTCGACTCGGCGATACTTTTTGCCCCCGTCGGGGACCTCGTTCCTGTTGCCCTCAAAGCGCTGGACCGTGGCGGGACCCTCGCCATTGCAGGCATCCACGTGAGCGACATACCGCCCTTGAACTATGCCGCCGATCTCTTCAATGAGCGTCAGCTCCGTAGTGTTACCGCCAATACGCGGGCGGACGGCGAAGAGTTCTGGTCCCTGGCAGCGGAGATTCCGCTGGCTCCCACCACGATGGCGTATCCATTGATCGAGGCCGATAGGGCGTTACAGGATTTGGCCGCCGGGCGCATCACAGGGGCAGCCGTCCTGAAAGCCTGAGCTGCGTATTTCACGGGTCACGGTCGGGATGGCGGAGCAAACGATACCGGAGCAAGAGACGGCGATCGGCGGGTCCGATGACGGCCCGCCGGTCGGTATTACCGCTGTTCAGCGTTTCAACACGTCAGCGCTCAGCACGTCAGTGCGAAGGGCTGACCATGTGATGCCGGTGTTCCTCGGTGCTGGGCTTGATCGCCATCGCGGTGACGACGAGCGCCACCAGGCCAGTGATCCAGGATGTCCAGGCGACTCCGGCTTGCGTGGAGTAAGAGCCTAGCCACGGAGAAAGGAACAGCAAGGCACCGAAGGCTGCCTGCACCCACTCCATAACCGGCGTTCCGGGCATGGCCAGATTGATGACACCGCTAACGATCAGCAAAGCGCCGAACACGACCATCAGGGCAGCCGACGAGCCGGCCGCCATGGTCCAGATGACCGACAAAGCAGCATAGAGACCGGCGACAACCGTGACCCAATCCTGCCATCGCGTCCATTTCTTCATTGAACCCACCTCTGTTATGTGGACTGCATCCCGGGGCATCGAGCATGTACTCCGGTATTGATGTAACAAAATCCGCACGCAGCTACTTCCCGAAGAACGCATGTGGGATTGGTCTGCCGTCGTCGAATCCTGCCGCGCACGAAGCCTTGCTAAGAGCGGACTTCCGGTCTACAACGTAGTCATAGAGCAACATCGACGAACATGTCCGGCGTCGCCGGCACGTCCGTCCAGAGAGGACCCCGTGATATCGAGTCGCTGGTCGTAAAGTCGCCAGTCAGCTCGGTGCTGACATATCGACGTCCGTTGGTGAGAACCGCCGTGGCCTCCGGCGTGGACCTGCGTCCGGCGCCAACGCCCAGGTTCCGGCCCGACCCCGCCAGGTCGCTTGCAGTCGAAACCAACGGAAGGAAAGAAATGTTAAACATGAGGGTCCCGGCACGAGGCGCCGGAACCGCCTTCATTGCAACCCTCGCTATCACGGCACTCGCCGCCTGCTCGAGCACGAGCACATCGCCTTCGCCGAGCGCCACGAGTTCCGGAGGAGCCGTACCGCAGATCTCTGCGGATGCGTTCACGGCCGATTTCTCGGCGATGAAACAGCTCACGTCGCTCGCTTCACAAGGCAAAGGGATGGTCGGCGTTCTGTTGCCGGACACCACCACTTCCGCGCGATACGTCACTTTCGATGCCCCGTACCTGAAGAAGGCCTTCGAAACCGCGGGTCTGGACTCATCCAAGTTCAAGATCGACAATGCGCAGGGCAGCGCAAGCACGATGCAGACGCAGGCCGAAGCTGACATCACGGCCGGAGCATCCGTGCTGCTTGTCGACGCCCTCGACTCCGGTTCGGGCGCAGCGATCGAGGCGGCGGCCAGCGCGCGCGGCGTCAAAGTGATCGACTATGACCGGCTCGTCAAAGGCGGGGCAAAGGATCGCACCTACGTGAGCTTCGACAACGTCAAGGTTGGTCAGCTGATTGGCCAGGGCGAGATCACGTGCATCGCAGACTGGAAAGTCACCAAACCTAACATCCTGATCATGGATGGCGATCCGACCGACAACAACGCGAAGCTGTTCGCCGAAGGCTATAACGGCGTACTCAAGACGCACTTCGACAATGGCGAATACGTCAACGTAGGAGAGCCGGCAGGTACCTGGACACCGTCAGTGGCACAGACGACGTTCGCCCAGCAGTACACCGCCCACCCGAACATCAACGCGGTGGTCACGCCTAACGACGACAACGCCAATGCTGTGATCGCCTACCTGCAGAGCAAGCAAATTCCTGCCAAGACTTTCCCGACGACGGGGCAGGATGCGTCCTTGTCCGGCCTGCAGAACATCCTGAAGGGGTTCCAGTGCGGAACGGTGTACAAGCCGATCTACTTTGAAGCCCAGGCGGCCGCCGCAGCAGCGCTCTACCTGCGGGCCGGCGTGACCGTTCCGTCAACCCTCGTAAACGGCAAGACCACAGACGACACCGCGAAGTCCGACGTCGGATCGGTCCTGCTGACCCCGCTGTGGGTGACCACGAAGAACATGGCGGACACGGTGGTCAAGGACGGTGCCGTGACGAGTTCTTCGCTGTGCATCTCGCAGGTGAAGGACGCGTGCACTGCGGCAGGTATCCAGTAGTTCGAACAATGAGTGAGTTGATAACCCCGGACCCGGTCGGCGCCGGTCCCCTGCTCCGGCTGGAGGCCATCGACAAGAACTTCGGGCCGGTGCAGGCACTCGTCGACATCACCCTTGAGGTGCCGACCGGCAAAGTAACTGCGCTTGCCGGCGACAACGGCGCGGGCAAATCGGTATTGATCAAATGCGTCGCCGGCATTCACACCCCCGACGACGGGCAGCTGTTTTGGGAAAACAAGCCAGTACGGTTGAACTCGCCGCACGAGGCCGCTGCGCTCGGCATTGAGACCGTGTACCAGGACCTGGCCCTGTGCGACAACCTCGACATCGTGCAGAACCTGTTCCTCGGCCGCGAACGCCTGCGCCGTTTTCTCCTCGATGAAGAGAGCATGGAGATCACGGCCCGGGAGACGCTCGCGAGCCTGGCCGTGACCACCGTGCGATCCATCCGGCAACCCGTCGCATCGCTGTCCGGCGGGCAACGCCAGTCCGTGTCGATCGCGAAGTCGGTGCTGTGGAACTCCAAGCTCGTCATTATGGACGAACCGACGGCAGCTCTCGGCGTCGCACAGACCGAGGTTGTCCTTCATCTCATTCGCCAGCTCGCAGACCGCGGCGTTGCCGTCATCGTCATCTCGCACAACATGAACGACGTGTTCGAGGTCGCAGACCGCATTGCCGTGCTCAGGCTCGGGCGGCTTGTTGACGTTCGGCCCGCCACGGAAATGGACCGGCAGATCGTGGTCGACCTGATGACCACGGGGTTCTCCGATCGGGCAAGGCCGGAGCTCGCGCCGTCACCGCCGTCGAAACGCCCGCTCACTGCCGCCAAGGGGCCGCTCCCCTCCGCGGCAGTTGCCCTCCAGGACGAGCCGACCACCGCAGCCGCGGCGCGGAAGGCCGCACTGGCGTTGAACCCGGACATCACCGCGACGTCGCTGCCCGAATACTTCCGTGCGGCCCTGGCGCGGGTCCGGGGCGGCGAGAGCGGAGTGCTGCCGGTTCTCGCGGGCCTGTTGCTGATCTCTGTACTGTTCCAATCGCTCAACCCGAACTTCCTGACGCCCGGCAACATGGTGAACCTCCTCATCCAGGGTTCAGTTTTCATGCTGCTGGCCATGGGCCAGGTCTTCGTGCTCCTGCTCGGCGAAATCGACTTGTCCATCGGGTACGTCGGCGGTGTGGGAGGCGTCATCATGGCCGAACTCGTCCAGGAGTCGACAGGCTGGCCGTGGTGGGCGGCGATCGCCGTCGGGCTGATTAGCTGCGCCGGGATCGGGTTGCTTCATGGCACGATCATCACCCGTCTCGGACTCCCGTCGTTCGTCGTGACACTTGGCGGCCAGCTCGGCTGGCTTGGCGTGATGCTCATCATCCTCGGCAGCGGCGGCGTCGTGCCCATCAACGACAACGTCATCAACAACATCGCGAGCGGCAACCTCAGCCCGGTCACCAGCTGGATCCTGATGCTCGTCGTCGTCGGAGCATTCAGCACCTGGACGTGGCTGCGGGACGCCCGTCGGCGCAACACCGGACTTGTCGCGCCGCCCGCCAGTGTGAGCGCCCTGAAGATCGCAGCGGTGCTCGCCGCGGGTGTGGCCATCGTGTGGCTCTGCAATACGGACCGCGGCACCCTGGTCGAAATCAGCGGCGTGCCGTGGGTGCTTCTCGTGGTGCTCGGAGTCCTCGCCGTCTGGACGTTGCTGCTCGGGCGAACCCGGTTCGGCCGCTACGTCTACGCTATTGGCGGCAACGCCGAGGCCGCACGGCGGGGCGGCGTGAACCTTGCGCGCATTCGCACCCTCGCCTTCATGCTCGCCTCGTTCACCGCAGGGATCGGCGGAATCGTCTACGCGTCGCGGCTCCGTTCCGTCTCGACGTCGTACGACGGCGGCACGCTGGTGCTTTACGCCGTGGCGGCCGCGGTAATCGGCGGGACCAGCCTGTTCGGCGGCCGCGGCAAGGTGCTGCACGGGGTCCTGGGCGGGCTCGTGATCGCCACGATCGATAACGGCATGGGCCTGCAGGGCTACAGCGCACCCGCCAAGTACGTCGTCACGGCGCTGGTTCTCGTCGCGGCCGTGACGATCGACGCCGTCGCGCGCCGCGGGCGCTCACGGACGTAAGGAGGCAACTATGACGGACTCCGGACCAGTGCTTGTGGTCGGCGGCACCGGGATGCTGGGCAGCCAGGTGGTGTCCAGGCTGCTACGGGGAGGAAAACAAGTCCGCGCCTTGGTGCGGCCCGGTTCGGATGCGAGCCGCCTCGAGGAGCTAGGGGCCACGATCGCCCGTGGCGACATGATGGATCCCGGGTCGCTTGTGCACGCCATGGACGGCGTCGACGCTGTGATCACCTCAGCAGCGGGATACACTCACCATCGGGAGGGAGACAGCCCCGTCATCGACACGGTGGGCAACACCAACCTCGTCGATGCAGCCAGCCGCGCAGGTGTCCGCAGATTCGTCCTCACCAGCATCCTCACTTGCGATCAAACACCGGATGTTCCGCACTTCTGGCACAAGAAACTGACCGAGGATCGCCTGGAAGAACTCGGGGTCCCGTTCGTGGCGCTGCGTCCGGGCGCTTTCCTTGAGCAGATCACTCGCTTCGGCGACCCCTTCAGCGAGGGGCGGCTCACGTCGTTCGGGTCTCCGGGCGTTCCCCTGACGTACGTGCTTGCCAGTGACCTCGCCGGGTATCTTGCGGCAGCAGTCGACGCGAGCGGAGTAGAAGGGCAGCGTATCGACATCGGTTGGGACCGGCCGGTAAGCATGCAGGACATCGCCGATATCTCCGCCCGGATGCTCAGCCGACCGATCCAGCTCGTCGTCAGCCCGATCAGCCCGGTCAACCCGATGGCGAAGGACCTTGGGGCGATGATCGACTGGTTCGGGACCGGCCGCTACGTCGCCGATACCTCACGACAACGCGAAGTCTTCGGCCCACCGCCAACAGCGGAGGACGCCGTCGCGCGCCTGCTCACCAGCCTTGGGCACACGCTTGACTAAGCCGGGCCCGACGGCGACCGGACGGGGCCGCCTGTTAACCCGCCTTAGCCCGGGCTAACTCACGGCGGGCAGCGCGTCGGGGATGCGGGGCTTGGCGTTTCCGGCAAAGGTGAACTTGGCGTCGTCGCCTTCGCCGTCCACGTCGACCACCACGATGTCACCCGGGTGCAGTTCGCCGAAGAGGATCTTCTCGGAGAGCTGGTCCTCGATCTCGCGCTGGATGGTGCGGCGGAGCGGCCGGGCACCCATGGCCGGGTTGTAGCCACGGGTGGCCAAAAGGACCTTGGCGGCGTCCGTGAGCTCGATACCCATGTCCTTGTCTGCCAGATGCTGTTCCAAGCGAGCGATCATCAGGTCCACGATCTCGATGATCTCGTCCTGCGTGAGTTGCGGGAAGACAATGACGTCGTCAACGCGGTTGAGGAACTCGGGACGGAATTGCTGCTTGAGCTCTTCGGTGACGCGGGCCCGCATCCGGTTGTACCCGGTGGTGGTGTCCGTGCCGGATTGGAAGCCGGTCGCCACGCTCTTGGAGATGTCGCGGGTGCCCAGGTTGGTGGTCATGATGATTACCGTGTTCTTGAAGTCCACCACGCGGCCATGGCTGTCCGTCAGGCGGCCGTCCTCGAGAATCTGGAGCAGGGAGTTGAACAAGTCGGAGTGGGCCTTCTCCACTTCGTCGAACAGCACCACGGAGAACGGACGGCGGCGGACCTTCTCGGTCAACTGCCCGCCCTCGTCATAACCGACGTAGCCCGGAGGGGCACCGAAGAGACGCGAAACCGTGTGCTTCTCGGAGTACTCGGACATGTCCAGCGTGATGAGGGCGTCCTCATCAGCGAAGAGGAATTCCGCCAACGCCCTGGCGAGCTCGGTCTTGCCGACGCCGGTGGGGCCGGCGAAGATGAACGAACCACCGGGACGCTTGGGGTCCTTCAGGCCAGCCCGTGTGCGGCGGATTGCACGCGACACTGAATTAATCGCCTCATTCTGCCCGATAACGCGCTTGTGCAGTTCCTCCTCCATCTTGAGGAGGCGGCTGGATTCTTCCTCGGTGAGTTTGAAGACCGGGATGCCGGTGGAATTCGCGAGAACTTCGGCAATCAGCTCCTCGTCTACCTCGGAGTTGCTGTCCGTGCCGCCGGATTTCCATCTGAGCTCCCTTTCCCTGCGCTCGGCGACAAGTTTCTGCTCCTTCATGCGCAGCGAGGCGGCGCCCTCGAAGTCCTGGGCGTCGATGGCGGATTCCTTCTCCATCTTCACCTCGGCGATGCGTGCATCCATCGCTTTGAGCTCCGGCGGACGGGTCATGCGGCGGATGCGAAGCCGGGCACCTGCTTCGTCGATCAGGTCGATCGCCTTGTCCGGCAGGAAGCGGTCCGATACGTAACGCTCCGAGAGGCTCGCCGCGGCCGCCAGCGCGCCGTCGGTGATGGTCACCCGGTGGTGCGCCTCGTAACGGTCACGCAGGCCCTTGAGGATCTCAACGGTGTGGGCCACCGAGGGTTCCTGGACCTGGATCGGCTGGAAGCGGCGCTCCAACGCGGCGTCTTTCTCGATGTGCTTGCGGTACTCGTCCAAAGTGGTGGCCCCGATGGTCTGGAGTTCACCACGCGCCAGCAACGGCTTGAGGATGGATGCGGCATCGATGGCGCCCTCGGCAGCGCCGGCACCCACGAGCGTGTGGATTTCGTCGATGAAGAGGATGATGTCCCCGCGGGTCCGGATTTCCTTGAGGACCTTCTTCAGGCGCTCTTCGAAGTCGCCACGGTAACGGGAACCGGCCACCACTGAGCCCAAATCGAGCGTGTAGAGCTGCTTGTCCTTCAGGGTCTCCGGCACGTTGCCGCGGACAATCGCCTGGGCGAGGCCCTCGACGACGGCGGTCTTGCCGACGCCGGGCTCACCGATCAGCACGGGGTTGTTCTTGGTCCTGCGGGAGAGGACCTGCATGACGCGTTCCATCTCCAGCTCGCGGCCGATCACGGGATCGAGCTTGTTTTCCCGCGCGGCCTGGGTAAGGTTGCGGCCGAACTGGTCCAGCACCACCGAACCGGCGGGAGCAACCTCGGCCTGGCTCGGTCCGGCGACCATTCCGCTGGGGTCCTTGCCCTCATACCCCGAGAGCAAATGGATGACCTGCTGGCGGACCCGGCCGAGGTCGGCGCCAAGCTTGACCAGGACCTGCGCGGCAACGCCTTCACCCTCCCGGATGAGGCCGAGCAGGATGTGCTCGGTACCGATGTAGTTGTGGCCGAGCTGCAGCGCTTCCCGGAGTGCAAGCTCAAGGACCTTCTTGGCGCGAGGGGTGAAGGGGATGTGGCCGGACGGGGCTTGCCGGCCCTGGCCGATGATCTCCTGCACCTGTTCCCGGACGCCGTCGAGCGAGATGCTCATTGACTCCAGCGCCTTGGCGGCAACCCCCTCACCCTCCTGGATCAGTCCCAAAAGGATGTGCTCGGTGCCGATGTAGTTATGGTTGAGCATGCGTGCCTCTTCTTGGGCAAGCACAACAACGCGACGGGCACGGTCCGTAAATCTTTCAAACATTTCGCCACACTCCTGGCAGCCGCTTACCTTGATGCTACGTCGCTAAGGGCCTTCTTGGGGGATCGCCGGAGGCAGAATTTTAGATACCAGGCCGGCCGGCCGCATGGCTGTTCTTCACAGACGGTCGAGACCGTGAAGAATGAAAATAACCACCAAGTAGAGGGAATTACCATGAGCACCCTGAAGCAACGGCTTCATGCCGATGTCGTAGTCCACATGAAGGACCGCAACAAGACCGCGCTCACGACGGTCCGCAACGTCCTGGGCGAAATCGAGACGCGTGAGAAGTCCGGCAAGGCACCCATTGAGCTGGACGACACTCAAGTGACGGCGCTGCTGCAGAAGGAAGCCGCCAAGCGCAGGGACACGGCCCGCATTTACACGGAGGCCGGCGAGTCCGAGCGCGCTGCGGCGGAAATTGCCGAAGCAGAAGTCATCGAGGCGTACCTGCCTGAAATGCTGACCCCCGCCGAAGTCGAGGACATCGTCGACGAGGCAATCGCCGCATTGAAGGCCAGTGGCCAAGAACTTACGATCAGGCAGATGGGCGCCGTGATGAAGCCCGTCACCGCAAAGGTCGCTGGCCGCTTCGACGGTAAGGCCGTCAGCGAAATCGTCCGGACCCGACTCGCATAGAATCGCCGGAACGCAGGGAGGAGCAGCCATGGCAGCCATCATCCTGGGATGGAATCCACGGCTTTGGAACGACTGGAACTTCGAGGCTGTGATCGAGCAGGTCGCCGAAACGGGTCAATTCCTGGAGCGGTGGAACGTCGGCCAACACCGGAAGATCCAGCCAGGCAACCAAGCATGGCTTTTCCTGCAAGGCGGAGGCCCACACGGACGCGGGCTGATCGGACACGGCGTCGTCATGTCCGAAACGTATGAAGCGCCACAACGCACCGAGCCGAAGAGTATTGCGCGGTACGTGAGCGTGGCCTTCGATGCCTTGCTCCCCCTCGGCGGCCAGATCCCGACGAGTGTCCTCTCCAGCGAAGTGCCGGACGTGGCGTGGAATACCTTCCGCGGTTCCGGACGGCCCATTCCGAAAGAATCAGAACCGGGCCTTCAACGCGTGTGGCGGGAGCACGGACCAGCGGTCTCCGAGCCGTGCCAGACCGTTCCAGGAACCTACCCGGAAGGAGCCGTCAGCCGGATTGAAACGAACCGCTACGAGCGGGACCTTGAAGCCCGCCGGATTTGCCTGGCTTTCCACGGGACGTCTTGTGCCGTGTGCACTTTCTCCTTCGAAGTAAGCTACGGGGACATCGGCAAAGACTTCATCCACGTCCACCACGTGGTTCCCGTTTCACAGCTCGGCAGCGACTACCGTTTGGATCCCATAGCGGACCTCGTGCCGCTGTGTGCGAACTGTCACGCCATGGCACACCGGGGGGTGGGCACTCCTCGCACCGTGGCGGAATTGCGGCGGGCCATCGCCGCCGCCGGACACTTGCCCGGCCAAATTCTCGACGACAAGGCATTGGCAGCCCAGGACGCCGCACACCGAATCCTCGAGCAGCGGTAACCATGCACTAGCCAGCCAAGGTTCTTCCCCGTATTTTAGTTAACTACACCGTGTGGCGAGCACCACACACGCTGTGAGTCAGATGATCCATTTGCCGGAATAAACCACCGGGGCGCAATGCCGCGCCCCGGACCCGGCGAGACCTACCGGGCGTCACGCGCCGCCCGCTGTTCAGGAGGATACGCATGACCGGGATTTTTGAACTGTTCATCGACGAGGACACGAGCTTCAGATTCAGGCTCAAAGCGCCGGACGGAACCGTGGTAGCCGTCTCCAGGTCCTTTCCCGACAAGCCCGCCGCGGTGTGCGGCATCAGTGACGTCCGAGAATATGCGGGAATGGGCCTGATTACCGATCTGTGCCCGGAGGTCCCGCACCGCGGACCATCACCCACACCTCCGGTTCCCGCTGGACGTCAAACCAGTCCTTCCGCGATGCCGCCGCTTCCAGTCCCGCCGCGGCACCATAATCCGCTCCCCCAAAGAGATCGAACCGGCCGCCCTTGGCACACTCCCGCCTTGGTCGACGCATCGTGCACCGGTTTGGTTGAGGCGTAGACCCTTCTACTGGAGGGGCATCCGGCAGCGGAGGCCCTTGTCCCGGCCCGACGCCGCCGGGTGTAATGGACCCACGACGGCGACTCCCCGCCGTCGTGCGCCGAAGGAGCCGCAATGTTCACCAGCCCGTACGCTGATGTCGAGATCCCCGAAGTCACGATTTATGAGTATCTGTTCGGTGGGCTGAGCGTCGAGGATCTTGACCGGATCGCACTCGTGGACGGCACGTCCGGCGCGGAAATGACCTACCGGCAACTCGTCAGCCGAATTGACGCCACCGCAGGCTGGCTCGCGAGCCACGAGGCGGGCCCCGGGACTACTGTGGGCCTTTTCTGCCCCAACGTGCCGGCGTTCGCCGTCGTCTTCCACGGGGTCCTCCGCGCAGGCGCGGCCGTCACCACAGTCAACGCGCTGTATACCGCCGATGAAGTCGGGAGCCAGCTCAGCGACGCGGGCGCCTCCTGGCTTTTCACCGTCTCGTCCTTCCTTGAGCGTGCGGAGGCCGCAGCCCTGGCTGCCGGCATCTCGCCGGAACGGCTTGTGGTGCTCGACGGCGGCGACCCCGCTACCGCCGCGGGGCATCCCTCGCTCGCGGATGTCCTCGAAGCGGGCCTTCCCGCGCCGACGCTCAGCGTCGATCCGCACGCCGCCGCCGTCGTACCCTACTCCTCGGGCACGAGCGGCACGCCGAAAGGGGTCCTGTTGAGCCAGTACAACCTCGTGGCGAACGTCGCGCAGTCGAGCGCCTTCTTCCGAGTGACTCCCGACGACGTGCTGCTCGCCGTCCTGCCCTTCTTCCACATCTACGGCCTGACCGTGCTGCTCAACCTCGCCCTCGGCGAGCGGGCCCGGCTCGTCACAATGCCGAAGTTCGACCTCGCCGAATTCCTCCGCATTACGCAGGACCACCGCTGTACTTATCTGTTCATCGCGCCGCCCATCGCCGTCGCGCTGGCGAAGCATCCGCTGGTGGACCAATACGACCTCTCGTCCGTCCGCGCCGTTCTTTCGGGAGCAGCGCCCCTCGACGGCGAACTCGGGCACGCCGTTGCGAACCGGCTCAGGTGCACGATGCTCCAGGGCTACGGCATGACCGAGCTGAGCCCCGTATCCCACGCCATCCCGCGCGACGGCGCCGAGCGCGTCCCTCTCGACTCGGTGGGCTACACCGTGCCGAACACGGAATGCAAGCTCCTTGACCCCGCCACGGACGAAGAGATCGAAGTTCCGGCCGAAGGGCCGAGCGCTCCCGGACAGCTCCTCGTCCGCGGCCCGCAGGTCATGCTGGGGTACCTGAACCGGCCCGACGCAACCGCTGCGACGATCGACCCGGATGGCTTCCTCCGCACCGGCGACATCGCGACCGTCACGGCCGCGGGGATCGTGACGATCGTCGACCGGCTCAAAGAGCTGATCAAGTACAAGGGCTACCAGATCGCGCCTGCCGAGCTCGAAGCGCTCCTGCTTACCCACCCCCGGATTGCGGACGCCGCGGTCATCGGCATCCACGCGGACGACGGCGAAGAGGTACCGAAGGCGTTCGTCGTCCGGCAGCCGGGGGCCGAGCTCGGGGACGGGGATGTCATGGAGTTCGTCGCCGGACGGGTGGCGCCGTTCAAGCGCGTGCGATCGGTGGAGTTCGTCGATGTGATTCCCAAGTCGGCGTCGGGGAAGATCCTTCGGCGGGAGCTGCGCGCGAGGGCCTGAGGATGCACATCGGCGCCCTGGCGCTGTCCCTGGCTACGCTTGGCCCCGCGAAGCCGGCGGCACGCGCAGGCTCCCGTACCTCTGCGACAACGCTGGCATCCAGTTCAGCCAAGATCCCGACGGCGGCCTGCCTTGGCGCGCGCGATGACGCCACTTTCAGATGGTGCGCAGCCCGCGCCCGGAGCGTCTCGGGACTGTAGCTCCGCAGGTCCTCCGGGGGCACCTGGGCGTAGTATCCGGCCAGGAAGGTTTCGCTGGGCTCAAGGGAACCCACTGATTTCCCCTGCTCCGCCGGCACCGATTCGCGTGTCATGTCAGCGCGCCTCCCCTGCGGGTGCCACTCGCAAACTGGGGTTGACGATCCAGCCCCCGCGCCTCCTTCATCATGGCTGGCCGCACCGACCCCGTCCAGTGCTGGAAAAAGTATCGGAACATGACGCGGGCGCGGGCCGAATGGCCCGCGCCCTGCTATCGGCGCCTGCGGACTAGTGCTTCCTGAAGGCGCCCTTGATCTTTTCGCCTGCCAGCTTCAGATCGGCCCTGACCTGACGGGACTTGCCCTCAGCCTTCAGCCGGTCATTGCCGGTGGCCTCGCCGGCCGCTTCCGTGGCCTTGCCGTGGAGTTTCCCGGCAGCGTGATGAAACCTCTCACCCCAACCCATGATGGCTCTCCTTAGTCGGCGGCCCGCGGCAGGACACCGCAAGGCCGCACTTAATTGTAGGGACGGAACTACAGCAAAGGCACGCCCCGGCAGCGAAACCTTGCCGCTCAGGAAGCACGGATACGCGTCCCGTACCATGGGCCGGATGGTGTTCATACGGCTATACCGCGAAGGCAAACTCGAACGCGACGATGTCAGGGTCCACGAGATCGAAGCCCTGGGCCGCCAGGATGACGTGGTGCTGTGGATCGACTACACGAACCCGACGGCGGATGACCTGCTCGGCGTTGAAACCGTGTACGGGCTTCATCGACTCGCCGTCGAGGACGCCGTCCACGACTTTCAGCGGCCCAAACTGGACCGATACCCGAACCATCTGTTCCTCTCGGCCTACCAGGCGGCGTTAAAGCCTGGCACCGGGGAACTGACCGTCGTCGAGATCTCGGCATTCGTGACCCACAATGCCCTGGTGACCGTGCACGGGCCCGAGTTCGACACCGACAAGCTGACGGCGCACTGGGACGCCGAAACCGATCTGGCCCAACACGGGGTGCCTTTCCTCTTCTGGGGCCTGCTGGACATGATCGTCGACGGGCACTTCGACGCCGTCCAGGAACTCGATGGCTACATCGACGCCCTCGAAGAGTCGCTTTTCGAGGACCACTCCCCCGACCACGAGCTGCAGCGGAAGACCTTCGAACTCCGCAAGAACCTCGTCCGGCTCCGCCGCGTCGTCCTGCCCATGCGTGAAGTCCTCAACACCCTCCTCCGGCGGGAAGACCTGGTCGGCTGCAGCCCGGCGATGCAGCCCTTCCTGCAGGACGTCTACGACCACGTGCTGCGCGCCTCGGAATGGACGGAATCGCTCCGCGACCTGGTCACCACCATCCTGGAAACCCACATCAGCATCCAGGGGAACCAGATGAACCTCGTCATGAAGAAGGTCACCAGCTGGGCTGCGATCATCGCGGTCCCTACAGCCGTGACCGGCTTCTTCGGGCAGAATGTGCCCTTCTTCGGCTTCCAGAGCGATTACGGCCTCTGGCTGTCCAGCGCCCTCATGGCCGGCGGTTCAATATTCCTGTACCTGGCGTTCAAGAAGCGGGACTGGATCTAGCTGGTACTCCCTGGCGCATGGAGGGCCCCTGTCCTACTGCTCGTCCTTTCGGGCCGGAAGCACCAAGAGCGCGTCCCCGACCGCGCGTTCCGATCCGCCCGACGGGCTGTTCTGCACCTTCCCTTCGGCAACGGCTGTTGTTGAGCCGCCGCCGTCCAGGTTCATGGCCTGAACCGAGCAGTCCGGCGTCGATTTTCAGCTTCGTGCCGACAGGAGCGAGTGCGCGGAGCCGTGCGACGTCAGTTCCGGTGGCCTGGATGGTGTGTCCGCCCGCAGGGACGGCCGCGCCACGGGTTTCGGCGATGGAGCTAACGGCGTCGTGGCTGTCCACCATCACTTCAAGGCCCGGACCGGCAGGCGTGGACTGCCCGAACTCCGGCGTGAACGTGACGAGCTCGTTGGAGTTCGTGCAGGTGACGTCCTGGAGCGGAGCTGAGGTAGGCAGGTCGTTGGCGCCGCCGCAGTTGCGGATCAGGCCAGGTACCCGGTTGATGCCGTCCAAAGGCGCTTCCCCGGAGGAAGAGGATATTTTCCCCGCCCAGGTCAGTCGCTGGATGCTGGTGGCATTTTTCTTTCCGTCAATGACGAGGGCCGGGCGGTCCGCTACGGCTTCGCTGAGAGTCTTGCCTCCGTAGACCCCGGCCCCGGCAGGGTCGCCTTCGGCACCGGCCTTCGGGTCGAAGACGAAGAAGCCTGCGTTCACAGCGGCGAGGGCGTGGGCGTCGGAGGCCAGCTGGCTGGTGGTCTCCCGCTTCTCCAGATCCGGGCCGAACGAGGCGGCGAGCTGGCCCTGGTACTTCCCTGGGTCGATCGTGATGACGTCGAGATTCCACGGTCCGCGCGTCTTCGTGCTGGTCTCGGAGTCGCCGTCCCAACCCGTGTAGATCACTGAGGAGGCAAAACCGGCGGCCTTGATCTTGGCGACGACGGAGGCGCCGTCGGCCTGCGCGCCGAGATGGCCGGCGCGGACCCGGTAGCCCAGATCGCCTCCTGCGTCGGCAAGCTGCGGCGACTGGACATGTTCAACGCGGGCATCGACGCCGGCGGTCTTGAGCTTGTCGGCCGTGTGCTGCGCAGTGACCTGGCTTGAGAGCGCCGACGTCGGAGCGTCCGGGTCCGGCGAATCAGCCGGGATGGCCACTTCGGCGGTCCAGAAAAGCGAAGAGTCAGCTCCGCCCCGGCTGATTTTGGTGAGCGTGACGCCGGGGGCGAGGGTTGTCATTGTCCGGTTCTCTGGGAGGTCAGCGGCGCCAAGGTTGAGGTGGGCACCCTGACCCGTGCTGTTGCCACTTTTCAGGACATCGTCCGCGTGAGTGGGGCCCACGGGGCTGAGGAGCGCTGAAAAGACGGCCAGAACGAGCCCGCCAGTGAGGGCACTGCGACGTTTTAGGGAGGCATTCATGGGTCCACCGTATAAAGACTGGACCGTCGCCCGGGCCGGTTTTCCGGTTTCGCGAACCCTGTTGACCGAACCTTCATGCCACGTTCACTTGCAGTCGAAAGGCCGACCCAAGAAGCAGCATTGGCTCCCCACGGAACTATCCCAAGGCAGAATGGAAGGCATGCCCCTTACTACGTTCGCCCTCGTCCGCCACGGTCAGACAGACTGGAATGCGCAGCGCCGGCTGCAGGGATCCACCGATATTCCGCTGAACGACGTCGGCCGCGGCCAGGCCCGCAACGCCGTCGCCGTCCTGTCCGGTTACGAGTGGGACGTCATTGTTTCGTCACCGCTGAGCCGGGCCGCGGAAACCGCCGAGCTGATCGCCGCAGGGCTGGGGCTCAGTGTGGACCGGCGCGTGCCGGAGCTCACCGAGCGCCGCTTTGGAGCTGCGGAGGGCCTGCAAGCAGGACCTGAATTGGACGCGCTGCGTATTCCTGGTGGCTTCCGCGGCGCGGAAAGCGAGGAGGAGGCAGCCTCCCGCGGTCTGGCCGCGCTGGAGGCGCTGGCCGAAGAGTTCCACGGCCGCCGCGTCCTTGTTGTCGCCCACGGGACGCTCCTCCGCTTGAGCCTCGGCCGCGCCGTCGCCCGCACTCTGGACAGCATCGACAACGCCGTGCTCAACCTCGCCCACCACCATGCCATAGACGGCTGGCAGCTCGAATACTTCAACGGTGAACCCGTCATGGCTGCCGTTCCCGCCTGAGCAGAACCCAGCCCACGGCATATCCACCAGGAAAGCCCCGGTCTTGTTCAGGCCACGGTTCCTTCGGCGGGGCCGATACCAGCGGAGACCGCATCGCCGCGCCCGGTCCACGTCTTGATGGCCGTCCACGCGACGGCGGCCGTCGGTACGGCCAGCAAGGCACCGATAATGCCTGCGAGCATCGTGCCGACGGCCAAGGCCAGCAAAATGGCCAGTCCATGGATACTCAGGACCTTGCCCATCAAAACGGGTTGAAGGAAATGGTGCTCAAGCTGGTGGGCTGCGACGAGGACAGCGAGGACGATGAGGGACGTCACCGGACCGTTCGAGATCAGGGCGACACCCACAGCCAGGGTGCCGGCCGCAGTGGAACCAATGATGGGAATGAACCCGCCGATAAAGACAAAAACACCAAGGGGCAGGGCTAGAGGGACACCGAGGATGGCGAGCATTGTCCCTATGATGACGCCGTTCACTGCTGCGATGAGAGCAGTGCCCCGAACATAGCCTCCCAGAACCGTGGCGCTTCGTTCCGCAGCCAGGTGGGCCTTCCCTCGGTGGGCCGCCGGAAGGAATCCGAAGAGGAAGTTCCTGATCTTCTCGCCGTCCTTGAGGAAGAAGAACAAGATCACCACCATAAGAACCAAGCCAGCCAGGATTTCACCGACCGTACGGGCGCCGGTCAGCGCTTCGGCACCGAAGCTACTGCTCGTGAAGAAGCGCTGGATGGAATCGGCCACGGAGCGGAGTTGCTCGTCGCTGACTTTGAAGGGTCCGTTGTTCAGGAATTGGTGCAATTGGTCTATGCCGGCGGTGAATTTCACGGCAAGCTCCTTGGATTGCGCCCTGATAAGAAAGACGATTCCGGTGATGACTCCGCCGAAGACTGCAAGGATCCCCACGAACGACGCTGCGACAGCGAGGGCCCGCGGCCACCGGTGAGCAGTCAGCCAACGCACAAGGGGCGAGATCGCCGAGGCAAGAATGAGCGCGATCGTGACCGGGATCATGACCAGAGGCACGCTGGTCATCGCCCACAAAATCACCGACGCCAGAGTGATGACCAGGAGCATCTGCCCTGAACGGATCCCGGCGCGGCCCAGGCCGTCGGACCAGATCGCTGACATCGTGGGCTTGTTCGGCGAATTGTTGCTTTCAGTCATTGGGTTCCTTCCTGGTCCTGTTTCCGGCAGTGAATGCCCCGCCGAGGTGCATAAAGACGTGGTGCATTAAGAACGGTCTGAGCCCTTGCCCACAGGTGTAGCGATCCTGACGTTCCCTGCGGCTGCAAGCACCTGCAGTTCCCGGAGGATCTCCAGTTGCTGACTGTTGATGGCCATGAGCAGATCGATCTCCTCTTTGGATTTCACGTTGGTGTCATGATCGTGCCGGGACATCACCGCGGCAATCGCATCCTGACGCTTGGCGGCGATGAGAAGGATGGCTCCCTGCAGCCCTGCCAGCATCGAGAGGAAGAGATTCAACAAAATGTACGGATACGGATCCCAGGCGTTGTTCGCCAACGCCCAGCTGTTGATAGCTGCCCAGAGGATCATGAACCCGACAAAGCCGCCGACGAATGGCCAACTGCCCATCCCGTTCCGCATGACATCCGCGGCGCGTTGACCCTTCGTGAGTGATTCCTTGTGGTTTTCGTGCCAGGTCGTTCCCGTATCGCTCATGCCCCACCCTAACGGCGCACTCCGATGGAGCCGCAATTTTGCCCGACGGCTAGCTCGCAACGAGCGCGGCAGTCCCTGCGTCTGACCTGAGGTACGGTTCGCCGGTGTGCTGGTGATCAACGGGTTCGAGGTGGGTGACGCCCGTTGCATATGCGACGACTCCGGCGAGACTGCCGTTGCGTTGGTGGGCTTGCCGTTGCCGGGCGGCTCCCGTGCCTTGGCTGAAGATCCTCTGCAATCCCTCCTTGGCGTAGAGTCCGTCCCCGGTCTCTTCGAGGGCATCGCGGACGTGGGAGTGCAGTGCGGCGAGGACATGCCTTGCGGTGTCGGGCTTGTGCGTTTTCGGGTCGAGCAGCTCTCCGTGCAGGCCGAACCGGCTAGCCCGCCACGTGGCCTGGCGCAGGACAGCGGCAGAAACCATGTCCGGACGCTGTCCGGATTTCCATTCCCTGGCGGCAGTGTCCACCAAGGCACGCACCAAGGCCGCAATCAGCACGGTATCCCGGGCATCGAGGCAAACATCCGAAACGCGGATCTCGACTGTGGGGTGCCGGGCGGACAGGCGAGCATCGAAATCCGGGCTCATGACCACCCCCGTTCCCGACAGCTCCGCCACCAAGGAGTGATAAGCCGCGGCAGATCCGAAGACATCGGTGGGACCGGCGCTGGACCATCGGTTCCAGGCTTGGGTCCGGAAACTGGCGTAACCGCTGTCGGCCCCGTTCCAGAACGGTGAATTCGAGCTAAGTGCAGTCAGCACGGGAAGCCAGGACCTGATCCGGTCCAGCACTGCGACGCCTTCCTCATCCGAATCAACGGAAACATGGACGTGATATCCGCAGGTCAGCTGCTCTCTGGCAGTCAAAGCGAACTTTTCCAGGAGTGCGTCGTAGCGCTCGGTGTTTGTTGCATGCGGAGTGACCGCCAGCGGCGACGTCGCGAGGGCGGCAATTCTCGCGCCCGCCTTCCGGGCAAGCGAATCGGCATAAGAGCGTCCAGCACGTATTTCAGCGGCGAGTGCACCCAGGCTGCTGTGCGGCGAGGTGATGACTTCGACTTGCTCCTGCTGAAGCTCGATCGCCAACGTCGGGCGGAAAGGAGGAGCCACCCCATGGGGACCGGCGCTATGAAGGCGCAATACATCGCCAGCGATAGGCACGGGGCTGCCGTTGACAGGATCGACGATCAAGAATTCTTCTTCAACACCAAAAGTACGCACTTGCCAAGTGTGGGCCACAAAAAGGCCGCCAGCGACCACAAGTCGCAGGACCTCTAAAATCAAACGTCTCTTGTCAGTTCCGAGGGGGCGCGATTGCTGTCATCTGGCCGGCGTCACGACGTCCTCCAGCATTGACCTGTCGAAGAAGCGGATCTCGCCCGTTGCCTCGAAAAACACGGGAACTACCGATGTGTTCGCGTCCTTCGAAGTTTCGTAGATCTCCGGCGCACTGCCGTGTTTTCTCGCTATGGTTCCTACTAACTCGGTGCCGCGAACCCGGACGGTTCGATACTTATAGCTCATGTGGACCCCTATCGTCAGCCACGGCAAACGCTACTCCTGTGAGGCACAGTCGGCCTTCACAGGACCGCGGTCCTGTAAAGGCCAGGAGCGGCACCTAGGCTGACCATGCAAAGGGAGCCGAGAAGGAGTTTTTTCCGGCGTTATCCCACGTCATCCCGAACACGTCCACGCGGGCCGTGCTGGACGTGCCGGCCGCCAGGGTGTCCGCCGGGAATCCTATCCCGCTGATTTTCACTCCGAGTCCGGTGGCATCCAGCGGAGACACGAAGTCCTCCACAACCATGTCGACAGCGCTGCCAATGCGGACCTGGTGCGAACGCCCGTCCTCGGTGTAGGCGATTTCGAGGGACTCCATTCCCGCCATTTCACCGATCAACGGTGTGAGGCCTTCCATCGGTCCGCCCAGCTGGCCACCGAAGACGGCACCGAGCGCTTCCGCCTGCTCGGTTGAGGCGGCGGCATCCATCAGGACACCGAGCTTCCATCCCCCGTCGCTCATGAGGGCGGGCGTATCCGCGACGACGCAGACGGTCAGGCCACCGACATCGACACCATTCACCTCACCGGTGTCCACATGAAAGGCCAAGGCCACGTTGCAGCGATCGTTATCCGCCGGCGCGGTCAGCCCTGATGTGGAACACGGGCAGACCATGTCGCAATTGCAATTCTCAAAATACGTACCCTCGACGTGCCACGACATCCGGGGCTCCTTTCGGCGAGGCATCCCCAGGAAAAGTCTCCTCGCGGCCCAGAACAGTGTCAACGCTCTCAGCATCGCTCACGGATCCATGGGTCGTACCTCGACCGGCCACAGCCTATGACGACGGGCGGGACGTCACGAAAAGGACACTGCTTGGAGAATTCTTTTACAAGTCAAAACGGCCGTGATCTTGCCCCCTTGACCATGTTGACACCCACAATGACCCGGGCAAGACTGATCATAGGTCCGCGTCCTACGACCTGCAGGACGTCTGGCCCTAAGGGGTGGACAATGCAGATTCCGGCTCCATTTGATTATGAGCGCGCGAGCGACGTCGCAAACGCGCTGGCCCTCCTCGAACGCCATGGTCCCGAGTCGCGCATCATCGCAGGCGGACATAGCTTGCTGCCGATGATGAAGCTTCGCCTGGCGCGGCCCGAGTGGCTGATCGACATCAACGACCTGGCGGAACTGGAATTCATCCGCCGGGAAGGTGACCAGTTGCGTGTGGGCGCACTAACCCGCCACACAGCGCTCCTCGAGTCCACCGACGTCGCCGAGCTCTTTCCGATAATTCGCGACGCCGAGCAGGTGATCGCGGACCCTGTGGTCCGCAACCGCGGCACGATCGGCGGCTCGCTCTGCCAAGCGGATCCGGCCGAAGACCTGTCTACTGTCTGCGACGTCCTGCGTGCCCAGGCCGTGATCCGCGGGCCCGACGGCGAACGGATCGTCGCCATGTCCGACTTCCACCGCGGCCCCTACGAGACGGCCGTGGCTCAGAACGAGCTGTTGTACGAAGTCCGCTTTGCGATCCGCCCGCGCTCGGGCAGCGCCTATGAAAAGGTGGAACGCCGGGTCGGTGACTGGGCAGTCGTCGCGGCCGGGGCCGCCGTCGGGCTTTCTTCGGACGGCACAGTGGAAGAGGCCGCAATCGGGCTGACAGCGGTCGGACTGGACGGCACCGTCCCCGAAGCCGAAGCCGTGCTTCGCGGACAGCAGCCGCATGAAGACCTGTTCGTCGAAGCCGGACGCATCGCAGCCGCCGCCTGCCACCCGGTCGACGACCAGCGTGGACCCATCGACTACAAACGGCATCTGGCCGACGAACTCACCCGCAGGGTCCTGCGCCGTGCTTGTGCACGCGCCGCAGGTGCACAGGAAGGCTGAAAGCAATGCAGATCAGCATGACGGTCAACGGGGACAAGGTGACCCGGGAGATCGAACCCCGCGTGTTGCTGGTCCACTTCATCCGCGAAAACCTTGGATTGACCGGCACGCACTGGGGATGCGACACCAGCAACTGCGGAACCTGCGTCGTGTTGATGGACGGCCAGCCGGTGAAATCGTGCACCGTGCTGGCAGCCATGGCCGATGGACACGACATCCGGACCGTCGAGGGGCTGGCCGTCGGCGGCACGCTCGATCCCGTGCAGCAGGGGTTCATGGAGGAACACGGCCTGCAATGCGGATTCTGCACGCCGGGCATGATGCTCACCGCCAGGGCCCTGTTGGACCGCAACCCGCATCCCGACGACGCCGAGATCCGCCAAGCCATTTCCGGCCAGATTTGCCGGTGCACCGGTTACGCGACCATTGTCCGCTCGGTGCAATGGGCGGCAGCCCACCCACTCGGCGCGGACGCCGGGACGGGCGACGGCGGTGCCGGAGGGACCACCGAAGAAGAGGTGACGGCATGACCACCGTCCAGGAGCATGCACCCAACCCTGCGGCCGGAGACCCGGGCCGCCCGATCGGGTTCGGCCGCCTCCAGCGCAAGGAGGACCCGCGGTTCGTCCGCGGCAAGGGCCATTACCTCGACGACATCGTGCTGCCCGGCATGCTGCATGGAGCCATCCTGCGCGCACCCGTTGCGCATGCCCGGCTGGTTTCAATAGATACCACCGAAGCGTTGGCACATCCCGGGGTCCTCGCCGTCATCACCGGCAAGGACCTGCAGGCTCTCAACCTTGCGTGGGCGCCTACCCTGTCGGCGGACGTCCAGGCAGTGCTCGTCACGGACAAGGTCCGGTTCCAGGGCCAGGAGGTCGCTTTCGTCGTCGCAGAGGACCGTTACGCCGCGCGCGACGCCCTGGAGCTGATCGACGTCGAATACGACATGTTGCCGCCGGTGATTGATGCCCGCCGCGCCCTCGACCCCGGCGCGCCGGTCATCCGTGACGATATCGAGGGCCGGACGGACAACCGGATCTTCGATTGGGAGATCGGCGATGCGGCTGAAACTGAGGCGGTTTTCGCCAATGCCGACGTCGTCGTGGCCCAAGAGGTCGTGTATCCGCGCGTGCACCCGGCACCCATGGAAACCTGCGGCGCCGTCGCGGACTTCGACCCGGTCGACGGCAGGCTGACCCTCTACGAAACAACCCAGGCCCCGCATGCCCACCGGACGCTGTATGCGATAGTCGCCGGCATTCCTGAGCACAAGATCCGGATCGTCTCCCCCGATATCGGCGGGGGCTTCGGCAACAAGGTGGGCATCTATCCCGGCTATATCCTGGCCGTCGTCGGCTCGATAGTCACCGGCAAGCCGGTGAAATGGGTGGAGGACCGCTCGGAAAACCTGATGTCGACGTCGTTCGCCCGCGACTACATCATGCAGGGCGAGATCGCAGCCACCAAGGAAGGCAAGATCCTGGCAGTCCGGACCAACGTCCTGGCAGACCACGGCGCCTTCAATGCCACCGCGCAGCCCACCAAGAACCCGGCCGGTTTCTTCTCCATCTTCACCGGGAGCTACGACCTGAAGGCGGCCTACTGCAAGGTCACGGGTGTCTACACCAACAAGGCCCCAGGCGGCGTGGCCTATGCTTGTTCCTTCCGCGTGACGGAAGCGGTCTACCTGGTGGAGCGCATGGTGGACATCCTGGCCCGGAAACTGGAGATGGATCCGGCAGAGCTCCGGCTGAAGAATTTCATCAAGCCGGAACAATTCCCTTACGCCAACAAGACCGGCTGGGTCTACGACTCGGGCAACTACGAGCCTGCCATGCGCTTGTCCATGCAAATGGCCGGCTACGAGGATCTCCGGCGCGAGCAACTCGAAAAGCGGGAGCGCGGCGAACTGATGGGCGTCGGCGTCTCCTTCTTCACCGAGACCGTCGGCGCCGGACCGCGCAAACACTTCGACATCGTCGGACTCGGCATGGCCGACGGCGCCGAACTCCGCGTCCATCCCACGGGCAAGGCCGTCGTCAGGATCTCGGTGCAGAGCCAGGGGCAGGGCCACGAAACCACTTTCGCCCAGATCGTGGCCGAGGAGCTCGGCATCCCGCCGGAGAGCATCGACGTTGTTCACGGCGACACAGACCAAACACCGTTCGGCCTGGGCACGTACGGCAGCCGGTCGACGCCGGTCAGCGGCGGCGCAGTGGCGCTTGTGGCGCGGAAGGTCCGGGACAAGGCGAGGTTCATTGCCGCGGCGATGCTTGAGACCCGGCCCGAGGACCTCGAGTGGGAAAAGGGCCGCTGGTTCGTCAAGGGCGATCCAAGCGCCGGCAAGACGATCGCTGAGATCGCCTTCGGCGCCCACGGAACCGTGGCCCTTCCGGAGGGCATCGATGGCAACCTCGACGCTGAGGTGACCTATGACCCTCCCAACCTGACGTTCCCGTTCGGAGCCTATATCTGCGTCGTGGACGTCGACGCCGGGACCGGCCACGTCAAGGTCCGGCGCTTCATCGCGGTGGACGACTGCGGAACCCGGATCAACCCGATGATCATCGAAGGCCAGGTCCACGGCGGGCTGACCGACGGCGTCGGGATGGCGCTCATGGAGATCATCGCGTTCGACGAGGAGGGCAACTGCCTCAGCGGCTCGTTCATGGATTACCTCATCCCCACGGCGATGGAGGTCCCGGATTGGGAGACCGGGTTTACCGTCACGCCGTCGCCGCACCACCCCATCGGCGCCAAAGGGATCGGCGAATCCGCCACGGTCGGCTCCCCGCCGGCCATCGTCAACGCCATCGTGGATGCTTTGAAGCCATATGGAGTTACGCACATGGATATGCCGTGCACACCGGCCCGGGTGTGGGAGGCCATGCAAGGCCGGGCCAGGCCCCCGGTGTGACATGCCCCTGCACGGAGAAGCCCTGGCGGCGAGGGCGCAGGAACTTGTAGAACGCCGGGAACCGTTTGTGCGTGCCACGGTGGTGCGCGCGCAGCACCCCACCAGCGCGCATGCCGGGGACACTGCCCTTGTGCTGGCCAACGGGGAAATCGACGGGTTCCTTGGCGGCACCTGCGTCGAGGCCTCGGTGCGCGAATACGGCCTGCAGACGCTGTCCAAGCACGAACCCCTCCTGTTGCGCGTCGTCCCCGGCGAACCGTCCCGCACCCGCGAGGAGGGCGCCGTGGAGGTCGCAAACCCCTGCCTCAGCGGCGGGGCGGTGGAGATCTTCCTCGAGCCGCAGATGCCCGCTCCCCGGGTGGTCGTGGTCGGCGCGACCCCCGTGGCACAGGCCTTGGGCGCCTTGGGTGCCATCCTCGACTTGGACATGGAACTCACCGACGGAACGGCCGCGGAACCGCGGGCCGACGACGCCGCCCTTATCGTCGCGTCGCAGGGCCGGGACGAGGAGCCCGCGTTGGAGGCCGCACTCCGGCTAGGGGTGCCATACGTCGCCCTGGTCGCCAGCCGCACGCGCGGCGCCGCCGTCCTGGCCTCACTCGACGTCGACGACGACCAGCGCGCGCGGGTGCACAGCCCGGCCGGGCTGCTGCTGGGCGGCCGGACGCCTGCTGAGATCGCGCTGTCGATTCTGGCGGAGCTTGTGTCCGTGCGCCACCTTGGCCGGGCTGTAGACACCACGACGCCGGAGACTGCGGCGGCGGATCCAGTGCCGGCGAACGCCGAGCCCGCGAGTGCCGTAGACCCCGTCTGCGGCATGAGCGTCGCGGCTGTGGAGTCTACGCTGCACGCCGAGTACGCCGGGACGACGTACTACTTCTGTTCCGCTGGATGCAGGAGGGCCTTCCTCGCCGATCCGGAACGCTATGCCACTGCCTCGTGAGCCCCGGACCGCCGGACCGGTGCGGGCAGGTGCGGAAGACGAGGTGCGCCGTCTTGTCCCGGACGTTTCCGCGCTCATGTCCGCGCTCGACGACGGCGACTACCTTGCCGACGTCGGACTGGCGACCGCATTGTTCCTGTCCATCCGCTTGCCCCAACCCATCCTGCTGGAGGGAGAGGCCGGCGTCGGGAAGACCGAGGCGGCGAAGGCGCTGGCCAAGGTGCTCGACACTCCCCTGTATCGCTTGCAGTGCTACGAGGGCATCGACGTGGGCGAGGCTCTGTACGAGTGGAACCACCAACGCCAACTCCTGGGCATCCGCTTGGCTGAAGTCCGGGATGTCCGTGTGGAGGAGGCCGACCTTTTCGGGGAACAGTATTTGTTGCGCCGCCCGCTGCTGAAGGCGATCGAGCACCCCGGCCCGCGTCCTGCCGTCCTGTTGCTGGACGAGATCGACCGGGCCGACGCGGAGTTCGAGGCCTTCACTTTCGAGCTGCTCGCCGAGGCCGCCGTGACGATTCCGGAGCTGGGCACCATCCGCGCCACGCACCCGCCCGTCGTCGTCCTGACCTCCAATCGGACCAGGGACTTGCACGACGCATTGACCCGGCGCTGCCTGTACCACTGGATTGACTACCCCCGGCCGGAGCGCATCGCCGCGATCGTTCGCCGCAGGGTGCCCGGGAGCGCCGATCCGCTCGCCCTGGATGCCGCAGCGGCCATCACGAGGCTGCGGTCCCTGGACATGGCCAAGCCACCGGGTATCGCGGAGGCAATCGACTGGGTGTCGGCCCTCACGGTGCTTGGCGTCGAACGACTGGACCCGGCTGCGGTGAAACAGACCTGGGGCTCGGTCCTGAAGAATCGCGACGATCTGGACATTGCGTGGGCCCGCGGCCCGGCATGGGTGGCCGGCGTCCATGACTGAGTATGCGCCCAGGGATGGTCGGGCCGGCGTCGATGCTGCGGCGTTGGCGGTTGGCTTCAGCACGGCGCTGCGCCGTGCCGGGCTGCCGAGCTCCCCGGACCGCGCGGCCTGGCTGGCCCAGGCCCTCAGGATCGTTCCCCCTGCTGCCCGTGAGCCGCTGTACTGGACGTGCCGGGTGGCGCTCGTCTCCTCGCACGAACAACTGCCGGTATTCGACGCCGTCTTTTCGGCCGCATTCGACGGGATGCTCGATCCGGCAGACACCCGCGGCGATGCCAACAGTGCACCGCCGATCGGCGCGGAGGAGCGCACCCGGGCGGCTCCAAGCGAACGACCGCCGGCTCCTGCCGACGGTCGCGTCCCGGCGTCGCGGGCACCCGTCGCCGCCCCCGGCCTAGCGAACGACGACGAATCCAACGCACCCGGGTTCGAGGCAATCCTGGCCATGGCTTCCCCTGACGAGCATCTGCATGAGAAGTCCTTCGCCGAGCTCACCCCCGAAGAAGCTGCCCGCGTGCGCCAGCTGGTGCGGCGTATCGTGCTGGCCACCCCGGAGCGCCGAAGCCGCCGGACACGCCAATGGGCACACAGCGGTGCAAAGCTCGACCTCCGGCGCACCATCCGCGCCGCTCGGCGCACCGGCGGCGACGCAAGCTCCTTGGTCTATGCCCGCCGTCGTCAGCGTCCGCGCCGCCTGGTGTTCCTGTGCGATGTATCGGGCTCCATGGAATCGTACACACAAGTCTTCCTTGCCCTGCTACAGGGCGCAGTGGCCGGTGCCCAGGCCGAGGCGTTCGTGTTTTCCACCCGGCTGACCAGGCTCACCCGGCAGCTTTCGAACCGGAACGCAGATAAAGCCCTGGCCCTGGGAGCCGCCGCCGCCCCGGACTGGGCAGGCGGCACCCGGCTCGCGGAGAGCCTCCGGCGCTTCATCGATGGCCACGGACGCCGCGGCTTGGCGAGGGGCGCGGTCATTGTGGTGCTCTCCGACGGTTGGGCCCAGGACGCGCCGGAACTGGTGGACGCCCAGATGGCGCGGCTGCGGCGGCTCGCCTACCGGATCGTCTGGGTCAATCCGAGGAAGGCCCGCACGGACTACCAACCGTTGGCGGGCGGCATGGCCGCTGCACTGCCCTACTGCGATGCCTTCATCAGTGGGCACAACTACGCAGCCTTGACGGAAGCCGCAACCGCCATTCGCGCCGGGCGGTCACGCCCGGCAAGGAAGCAGGGGTAGCGCAACGTCAGTAGGTCCGCGGGCCCCATTGCAGCCTGGTCGCAACCTTTGAACCCCTAGCATGGGGGCCAGGACGAAGACGTCTGTTTTCCAGAGGAGTGACCATGACTGTTTATGTACAGCCCGGCCAAGAAGGATCCAAGGTCCAGTTCAAGGACCGCTACGAGAACTGGATCGGCGGAGAATGGGTGGCTCCAACTACCGGCCGATACATCGAGAACGTCTCCCCGGTGAACGGGAAGCAATTCACCGAGGTGGCTCGCGGCGCTGCTGCGGACGTTGAGCTCGCCCTGGACGCCGCGCACAAGGCTGCACCGGCGTGGGGCAAGACATCAGCTACTGAGCGCGCTGCAGCGCTGAACAAGATCGCCGACCGGATCGATGCCAACCTCGAGATGCTGGCCGTCGCCGAAACCTGGGACAACGGCAAGCCCATCCGCGAAACCCTGAATGCGGACATCCCGCTCGCGGCAGACCACTTCCGGTACTTCGCAAGCGCTATCCGGGCACAGGAAGGCCGGCTATCCCAGCTGGACGAGGACACCACGGCCTACCACTTCCACGAGCCGCTCGGCGTGGTGGGGCAGATCATCCCGTGGAACTTCCCTATCCTCATGGCCGTTTGGAAGATGGCTCCCGCGCTGGCGGCCGGCAACGCGGTGGTTCTGAAGCCCGCCTCCAACACCCCGGCCTCCATCCTGGTCCTGGCGGAACTCATCGCGGACCTTCTGCCCCCGGGACTGCTGAACATCGTCAACGGCTTCGGCTCGGAAGTGGGAAAGCCGCTGGCCTCCAGTCCGCGGATCCGCAAGATTGCCTTCACCGGCGAGACCTCCACCGGGCGCCTTATCAGCCAGTACGCCAGCGCCAACCTGATCCCCGTCACGCTGGAGCTCGGCGGCAAGAGCCCGAACATCTTCTTCAACGATGTTGCCGAATCCAACGACGCCTTCTACGACAAGTCGCTCGAGGGCTTCACCCTGTATGCCTTCAACCAAGGCGAAGTCTGCAGCAGCCCGTCCCGCGCCCTCGTCCAGGAAGGTATCTACGATTCCTTCATGGCCGACGCCGTGGCCCGGACCATCAAGATCATCCAGGGCAACCCTCTGGACACCAACACCCAGATCGGTGCCCAGGCCTCGGTAGGCCAGATGGAGAAGATACTCTCCTACATCGACATCGGGCTCAAAGAGGGCGCTAAGATCCTGGCCGGCGGTGCACCGACGGAGCTTGACGGGGACCTTGCCGGCGGGTTCTACGTCCAGCCCACTATCTTCGAGGGCGAGAACAAGATGCGGATCTTCCAGGAGGAAATCTTCGGCCCGGTCGTCTCCGTTGCGCGCTTCACGGACTACAACGACGCCATCAGTATCGCCAACGACACGCTCTACGGCCTCGGCGCCGGTGTCTGGTCGCGCAACGGCAACGTTGCCTACCGTGCAGGCCGGGAAATCCAGGCTGGCCGGGTGTGGGTCAACAACTACCACGCCTACCCGGCCGGCGCTGCGTTCGGCGGCTACAAGTCCTCCGGCATCGGCCGCGAGAACCACGCCATGATGCTGGACCACTACCAGCAGACCAAAAACCTCCTGGTCAGCCACTCCGAAAACAAGCTCGGATTCTTCTAAGGCCTGATCGACGAGCACAGCAAGTTTTCAACAACTGCAAGCTTTCAACAACTGCACCGAAGGGCTACTTGAATGACGAGAATGCTGATTATTGGCCCGCCCGGTTCCGGCAAAGGCACGCAGGCGGAACGGATCTCCGAACGCCTCGGCGTCGTTGCGATCTCCACCGGAGACATCTTCCGCGCCAACGTGAAGGGCGGGACGCCCCTTGGCATCGAAGCCAAGAAGTACATGGACGCCGGAGATTTCGTGCCGGACAGCGTGACGAATGAAATGGTGCGCGGCCGCCTCAGCGAGGACGACGTCGAAAACGGCTTCCTGCTGGACGGGTACCCCCGCACCACATCACAGGTGGACTACCTCGATGAGATCCTCGCCACCGGTGAGCAGGAGCTTGACGTTGTCCTGCAGCTGACCGCCGATGACGACGAACTGGTCCACCGCCTGCTGGGCCGCGCCAAGGAGACCGGCCGCAGCGACGACAACGAAGCCGTTATCCGCCACCGGCTGGACCTTTACCACGAGCAGACCGAAGCCGTAGTGGCCAAGTATGCAGAGCGCGGCATACTGAGAAAGGTTGATGGCCACGGCGGGATCGAGGATGTCACCGACAAGCTAATGGGCGCCATCGAAAGCCCAGGCAGGGTGTCCATCGCCGGCGGACGGTAGTTCCGGAACCACCGGCATCAGTGATCCCGGAACAGTAATCGGCCCTGTCGGATTCCCTCAACGGAATCCGGCAGGGCCGACCTGTGGTGCCTATTTCTTCAGTGACTGCGCGATCTGGGTCATGATGGTGGGGTCGGAGAGGGTGGTGGCGTCGCCGGGTTCGCGGCCTTCGGCGACGTCTTTGAGGAGGCGGCGCATGATTTTGCCGGAGCGGG